>NZ_JBEOUW010000022.1:47480-148514 GCF_040303045.1 Kitasatospora sp. NPDC096140 | reverse complement strand
ACATTCCGAACCCGGAAGCTAAGCCTCACAGCGCCGATGGTACTGCAGGGGGGACCCTGTGGGAGAGTAGGACGCCGCCGAACAATCATTCCAAAAAGCCCCCTTCCCATCCGGGAAGGGGGCTTTTTGCGTTACCCTCTGCCAATGCAGAACCTGACCCTGACCTGGCAGTCCGCCGGGGGCGCCGCCGCCGGCCTCTACGCTGGCGCGTACGTCGCGTCGAGGGTCCGGAAGCCGTCGCTGTCGGCGCTGCTGCGGGAGGCCGGCACGCTGCTGGCGCTGTTCGCGCTGTGGCAGCTGGTCGGGCACCTGTCGGTGATGAGCGCGGACCACGCGTTGGACCGGGCGAGCTGGATCCACCACGCCGAGCAGGTGGTCGGGTTGCCCGACGAGGCCTCCTGGCAGGCGGCGATCACGCCGTACCCGGTGCTGGTGCGGCTGGCGAACTACTACTACGCGGTGATGCACTTCGCGGTGATGCTCGGCGTGCTGCTCTGGGTGTTCGTGCGGCACCGCGAGCGGTACGCGTGGGTGCGGAACACGGTGGTGATCACGACCGCGGTCTGCCTGCTGGTGCAGTTCATCCCGGTGGCACCGCCCCGGATGCTGCCCGAGAGCGGCTTCGTCGACGTGGCCGCGGTGTACGGGCAGTCGGTGTACGGGGGCGCGGTCGGCGGTGTCGTGGTGGCCGACCAGTTGTCGGCGATGCCCTCGGTGCACGTGGCCTGGTGCGTGTTGGCCGCGGTCGCGGTGATCCGGGTGTCGCGCAGTTCGCTGCGGTGGGTCATGGTGCTGCACCCGGTGCTGACGGTCGCGGTGGTCGTCGTGACGGCCAACCACTTCTGGGCGGACGGGATCGTCGCCGTCGTGATCCTCCTCTTCGCGTACGCCGTGCTGGCGTTGGCGGCACGCCGACGGGGTCGGGTCTCCGCCGGAACGGAGGCCCGACCCCGTCGCTCCGCCGAGGGGCGGTTGGAGCAGGTCCGTTGAGCCGTCTCGGGCTCCCCTGGCCGGGCAACCGGCCGGAAGCCCGGTCAGGGGCCCGGTCGGTTGCCCGAAGGATCGCCCGGCAGGTCACTTGACCGGCAGGGCGATCTTCCCCCAGGAGCCGTTGCTCAGGGCGGAGGTGGCCCAGTACCAGGCGGCGAGCCCGGAGAGGGCCGCGACCCAGCCGGCGAGCTTGCCCAGGCCGCTGTAGCCGCCGAAGGTGGCGATGGCGGAGAGCAGCAGGGAGAGCGTCAGCAGGCCGTAGACGGCACGGCTGAGCTGCCCACCGCCCCAGCCGGCCGCGGTGAGGGTGAGTGCGAGCAGGGCCCACAGCAGCAGGAACAGACCGGCGGCGTTCTTGCCCGCCCCGCCGGCCGCCGACCAGGTCGCCCAGAAGGCGCCGAGGCTGGTGAACGCGGTGCCGGTGAAGCCCTCGCCCCCGCGGAGCTGCCAGAGGCCCGCGATGAAGAGGGTGACGCCGCCGAGCAGATGGGCGAGGTGGGCCGCGTCCCCGGTGCCGGCGCCGTGCAGGATGCCGGTGGAGAGCAGACCGTAGGCGAGAAGTGTCAGGCCGAGGGCGAGGTAGCCGAGGTTACCCGCGTCGGCTCCGGTGGAACGGGCGTTCGTTGCCCCGGTAGCGTCGTTGCTCACCGGAGGCTCCTTTCACTCTGGGCGCGCGCAGGGCGCAGTGACGCTGTGGTGTGGTTTCGACGAGTGGATGCGCGCGACCGCGCCGAGGGCGCACGGCTCTGGGCGTGCGCGGGCTGCGGTCAGAATGATGGGCCAGCGGAGAGCCCGCTGGTCACGTCCCCTCCGGGTGGATTCCCCGGTGAGATCGGTCTACCCGGCGGCAGGCGCTTGTACCCTTGTGAAGATAACAATTTGTGACTGCGTCAGTTACCGTGCCAGCTACCGCGTCAGGCCCTGCGCGAGTTGCAGTGCCGGCCGGGGAGGCTCACGGCTGGCGCTGGTTGGGCACCCGCAGGGTCAGGATCGCCATGTCGTCGGACGGCGGCTCGGGGGCGAACCGCTCGACCGCGCGCTGGACGCGGGCGGCCACGGCGCCGGCGGTCAGGCCGGTGCAGCCGGTGAGCACCTCGGCGAGACCGTCGTCGCCCAGCATCCGCCGCCCCTCGCGGCGTTCGGTGACACCGTCGGTGACGCACAGCAGGACCTCGCCGGGGGCGAGTACCAGGGTCTCGGCGGTCAGGTCGAGGTCGTCCATGACACCGAGCAGCGGCTGCGGGGTGGCGGCGCGGTCGACCCGGCCGTCGGTGCGCAGCCGCAGCGGCAGCGGGTGGCCGGCGCAGACCAGGGACAGCTCGGTGCTGCCGTCCGGACGGGGCGTCAGCTCGCCGTAGAGCAGGGTCAGGAAGCGGCTGCGCGAACCCTCGTCCAGGATGGCGGCGTTGAGGCGGCGGAGCACCTGCGGGGCGTCCAGGCCCTCGCGGGCGAGCAGCCGCAGCGAGTGCCGCGCCAGGCCGGTGACCGAGGCGGCCTCGGGGCCGGTGCCGCAGACGTCGCCGATGGCGAAGCCGTAGGTGCCCTCGCGGATGGTGAACAGGTCGTAGAAGTCCCCGCCGACCTCGTTGCCCTCGCCGGCGGCCTGGTAGTACACGTCCACCTCGACGCCCGGGATCTCGGGCAGGTCCGGCGGCAGCAGGCTGCGCTGCAGGGCCTGGCTGGTGGCGGTGCGCTCGGAGTAGAGGCGGGAGTTGTCGAGGGCGAGCGCGGCGCGGCGGGAGAGGTCCTCGGCGAGTTCGAGGATCTCCTGGCGGAACCGGACGCCGGTCGGGACGCCGAGCGCCAGCAGGCCGATGACGCGGTTGCGGGCGGTCAGTGCGATGACGACGGTCTCGCCGAGCAGACCGGCGAGTTCCGGGCTGTTGGCCAGGCCGCCGACCGCGGCGGTCTCGGCGGGCGCCGTCCAGAACCGGACGCCGTGGGTGGGGCCGGCCTCGGGGACGGGGGCCTTGTCGAGGAGGTCGCGCAGGGGGTCGATGCGGTCCTCGTCCTCGTGCAGGACGAAGGCGAGCCGGGCCGGGGAGGTGTGGTCGGCGGTGGTGTAGACGGCGCACCAGGAGGCGAGGGTGGGGACGGCCATCTGGGCCATCAGCGCCAAGGTCTGCTCGTGTTCGAGCGTGCCGGCCAGCAGGTCGGAGGCTTCGACCAGGAAGGAGAGCGAGCCGCGGCGCAGCCGTTCGAGCTCGGTCAGCCGGGTGCTCTCGACGGCCAGGGCGACCCGGTCGGCGGCGAACTGGAGGCGCATCGCGTCCTCGTTGTCGTAGCGGCCGGGCGCGGTGGCGGCGATGCCGAGCGAGCCGATCAGGCGGCCCTCGACCTTGAGCGGGACGGTGAGCAGGGAGCGCATGCCGCTGTCGGAGAGCAGGGTCAGGCCGGTGGGACGGGCGGTGAGGTCCTCGTGGACGGAGGGCAGTCGGGCGGAGTCGTAGCGGTTGCCGGTCTCGACGGGGAAGCGGGCGTGCCGCCGGTGTCCGGTGGTGAGGCCGGTGGCGGCGCGGACCTCGAACTCCGTCTCGTCCTCGGTGGTCAGCAGCAGGTACGCGGCGTCGCCGTCGAGCAGGTCGCGGGCGCGTTCGACGGTGCGCTGCAGCAGGGTGTCGAGGTCGTCGGTGGCGACCGGGCCGGCCAGCAGGTCGAGCCGGGGGCCGGTCTGGTCGGGGCGCTCGCCGGGCAGGGCGCGGGCGGGGGAGCGCAGGACGGCGCGGTCGGGTTCGAGGACGAGCAGACAGAGGGTGGAGGGGACGCCCTCGGTGTCCCGCACGCGCACCTGGACGCCGTACACCTCGACCTCGTGGCCGTCCTGGCGGCGGATCCCGTAGCCGCCCTCCCAACGGGCCAGCCGCAGCGTGTCGGTCAGGCCCAGGCCGCGGTCCGGGGCTTGCGGCCAGACGGCGAGGTCGGCCCAGGGGCGGCCGAGGACGGCGCCGGCGGGGTAGCGGAAGAGGGCCTCGGCGTCCGGGTTCCAAGCCAGGACGCGGCCGTCCTCGTCGATCTGGACGACGGCGACGTGCACCGGGCCGGCGCTGCTCGGCAGGTCGCTGCCGGGGGTGGCGGGCACGGCGTAGCGGGTGCCGAGCACGTGTGCCGGCAGCTGGAGGCGGAACCAGACGGTCTTCCGGCCGGCCGCGTACTCGACGCCCCACCGTTCGGCGAGGGCGGAGCACATCAGCAGGCCGCGGCCGCCCTCGCCGTCGGGGTCGGCGTAGCGGTCGGAGGCGGTGACGGGTCCGTCGCCGAGGGAGGGCAGGCCGCGTTCCGGGTGGTGGTCGGTGACCTCGATCCGGACGGTCTCCTCCTCGCGCAGGCAGCAGACCTCGGCGGCGGTGCCGGCGTGCACGACGGCGTTCGTGACCAGCTCGCTGACCAGCACGACGGCGTCGTCGACGACCTCCGGCAGGCCCCAGCCGAGCAGCGCGTCCCGGACGAACCCCCGGGCGGCGGCCGCGGACCGGCCGTCGGGGTCGAAGGTGGCGGCTGCGCGCGCGGTGACCACGTTGCCACTTCTCCTCTGCTGCTCTTGCCCTGGCTGTCCGGGGTGCGGCGCCGACTTTCCCCGTGCGCGCCGTCGGGGTGAGCGGCGGCGCTGGGTCGGGTCGTGGCCCGGTGCAGCGCTCCACCCTACTTTCCGCTTGGTTCCCCGTGGGGGCGGGGAGCCGAAACAGGCACCAGAGGGTGATTCTGCCCACCTGTTTCGGACGGTGCGGCACCAACCGTGCGCAACCGGCCGTGCACCGGGCGCCGGTGCTGCCAGACTGGGGGGTCCGCGATGACCGGTACGAGCAGTACGGTCGTGTGGGTGCCGGTGCGCTGCAGAGGCCGCCGGTACGCAGCCCAGCCGGGCCGGTGCCCGGGCGCGTGCCGCACCGGCACGGGCGGTCACCGGACAGTTCACGATGTGGGAGGGGCCCGTTGAGTTCGGCCACCAAGGACGCAACCGGTACGACGCCGCCCGCCCAGCGCGGCGGCCGCTCCGGGACCGCGCCGCGGAACGCGGCCGGCCGGCGAGCGAGCCACAACCGCGGCGCGGAGCCCGCCGAGTTGCGCAAGCTGCTGTCCGCGCTGACCGCGATGCGGGACGGCAACTTCCGCCGCCGGTTGACGATTCCGGGCGACGGGCCGCTGGCGGAGATCGCCGCGGTGTTCAACGAGGTCGCCGAGCGCAACCAGCACCTGACCGGTGAACTGGCCCGGGTCCGCCGGGCGGTGGGCCGCGAGGGCCGGCTGAACGAGCGGCTGGAGACCGGTGCGGGCGAGGGCGCCTGGATGGCGGCGGTCGACAACTGCAACGCGCTGATCGACGACCTGGCCCGCCCGATGGCCGAGGTCGGCCGGGTGCTGACCTCGATCGCCGAGGGCGACCTGGACCAGAAGATGGAGCTGCGCTCGCTGCACAGCAACGGGGTGAGCCACCCGCTGCGCGGCGAGTACCTGAAGATCGGGCGGACCGTCAACGGGCTGGTGGACCAGCTCTCGGAGTTCACCGACGAGGTGACCCGGGTGGCCCGCGAGGTGGGCACCGAGGGCAAGCTCGGCGGCCAGGCCAAGGTCCGTAGCGTGTCGGGCAGTTGGAAGGACCTGGCGGACTCGGTCAACACCATGGCCGGCCGGCTGACCGCGCAGGTGCGCAACATCGCCCAGGTGACGACCGCGGTCGCCAAGGGCGACCTGTCCCGCAAGGTCACCGTCGAGGTGGCCGGCGAGATGCTGGAGCTGAAGAACACCGTCAACACCATGGTGGACCAGCTGAACGGCTTCGCCGCGCAGGTCACCGCGGTGGCCCGGGACGTCGGGACGGAGGGGCGGCTGGGCGGTCAGGCCCAGGTGCCGGGCGTGGCCGGGGTCTGGCGGGACCTCACCGACTCGGTGAACTTCATGGCCGACAACCTGACCGGCCAGGTCCGCAACATCGCCCAGGTGACGACGGCGGTGGCGCGGGGCGACCTCTCGCAGAAGATCGAGGTGGACGCGCGCGGCGAGATGCTGGAGCTGAAGAACACCATCAACACGATGGTGGACCAGCTCTCCGGCTTCGCCGAGCAGGTGACCCGGGTGGCCCGTCAGGTGGGCACCGAGGGCCGGCTGGGCGGGCAGGCGCAGGTGCCCTGGGCGGCCGGGGTGTGGCGGGACCTCACGGACAACGTCAACTTCATGGCGAACAACCTCACGGACCAGGTCCGCAACATCGCCCAGGTGACCACCGCGGTCGCCAAGGGCGACCTGTCGCAGAAGATCCAGGTGGACGCGCGCGGGGAGATCCTGGAGCTGAAGAACACCATCAACACGATGGTGGACCAGCTGGGCGCCTTCGCGGACGAGGTGACCCGGGTCGCCCGGGACGTCGGCACCGAGGGCATCCTCGGCGGGCAGGCCAGCGTGCCCGGCGTGGCCGGCATCTGGAAGGACCTGACCAACTCCGTCAACCTGATGGCCAACAACCTGACCAGCCAGGTCCGCAACATCGCCGAGGTGACCACGGCGGTGGCGCGCGGCGACGTGTCGAAGAAGATCACCGTCGACGCCCGGGGCGAGATCCTGGAGCTGGTGACCACCGTCAACACCATGGTCGACCAGCTGTCGGCGTTCGCCGACGAGGTCACCCGGGTGGCCCGCGAGGTGGGCACCGAAGGGATCCTGGGCGGCCAGGCGCGGGTGCGCGGGGTGTCGGGCATCTGGAAGGACCTGACCGACAACGTCAACTTCATGGCGTCCAACCTGACCGGTCAGGTGCGCAACATCGCCGAGGTCGCCGGTGCGGTGGCCCGCGGGGACCTCTCCAAGAAGATCTCCATCGACGCGCAGGGCGAGGTGGCGGCGCTCGCCGCGACCCTCAACACCATGGTCGACCAGCTCTCCTCCTTCGCGGTGGAGGTGACCCGGGTGGCCCGCGAGGTGGGCACCGACGGCACCCTGGGCGGCCAGGCCAGCGTGCCGGGGGTGGCCGGCATCTGGAAGGACCTGACCGACAACGTCAACCTGATGGCCAACAACCTCACCGGCCAGGTGCGGAACATCGCGCTGGTGATCACCGCGGTCGCCCGCGGCGACCTCTCGCAGAAGATCGACGTCGACGCGCGCGGCGAGATCCTCCAGCTCAAGACCAGCATCAACACCATGGTCGACCAGCTCTCCGCGTTCGCCGACGAGGTCACCCGGGTCGCCCGCGAGGTGGGCACCGACGGGCGGCTCGGCGGCCAGGCCCGGGTGCCGGGGGTCGACGGTACCTGGCAGGACCTGACCGAGTCGGTGAACGAACTGGCCAACAACCTGACCCGGCAGGTGCGCGCGATCGCCCAGGTCGCCACCGCCGTGACCAGGGGCGACCTGAGCCTGCGGATCGACGTGGACGCGGCGGGCGAGCTCGACGAGCTCAAGGACAACATCAACCAGATGATCGCCAACCTCCGCGAGACCACCCGCACCAACCAGGAGCAGGACTGGCTGAAGACCAACCTGGCCCGGATCTCCGGCCTGCTCCAGGGCCGCCGGGATCTGGAGGCGGTCGCCTCGCTGATCATGACCGAGCTGACCCCGGTGGTCTCCGCCCAGCACGGCGCCTTCTTCCTCGCCCAGCCGGCCGGCCGCACCGCCGAGCTGATCACCGAGGACGACGACGAGAACGACACCGTGCTGCGCCTGATCGGCAGCTACGGCTACCAGCGGCGGGCGATGCCGACCACCTTCCGCCCCGGCGAGTCGCTGATCGGTCAGGCCGCGGTGGAGAAGCGGGCGATCATCCTCAAGGAGGCGCCCCCCGGGTACCTCAAGATCGCCTCCGGCCTCGGCGAGGCCTCCCCGGCCCACATCGTGGTGCTGCCGGTGCTGTTCGAGGGCCGGCTGCTCGGGGTGATCGAGCTGGCCACCTTCAGCTCCTTCACCACCGTCGCGCTGGACTTCCTGAACCAGATCGCCGACCTGATCGGCGTCACGGTCAACACCATCAGCGTCAACACCAAGACCGAGGGCCTGCTGCTGGAGTCCCAGCGACTCACCGCCGAACTGTCCATGCGGTCGGCGGAGTTGGAGGCGCGCCAGGAGGAACTGGAGCGCACCAACGAGGAGTTGCAGGAGAAGGCCGAGCAACTCGCCCAGCAGAACCGCGACATCGAGATCAAGAACAGTGAGATCGAGGAGGCCCGCCAGGTCCTGGAGGAGCGCGCCGAACAGCTCGCCCTGGCCTCCCGGTACAAGAGCGAGTTCCTCGCCAACATGTCGCACGAGTTGCGCACCCCGCTCAACTCGCTGCTGATCCTGGCCAAGCTGCTCTCCGACAACAACGAGGGCAACCTCTCGCCCAAGCAGGTCGAGTTCGCCGACACCATCCACGGCGCCGGCTCCGACCTGCTCCAGCTGATCAACGACATCCTCGACCTGTCCAAGGTCGAGGCCGGCAAGATGGACGTCCGCCCGGCCCGGATCGCCCTGGTCCAGCTGGTCGACTACGTGGAGGCGACCTTCCAGCCGGTCGCGCTGGACAAGAACCTGGACTTCGCCGTCCGGGTCTCGCCCGCCCTGCCCGTCACCCTGCACACCGACGAGCAGCGGCTCCAGCAGGTGCTGCGCAACCTGATCTCCAACGCGGTCAAGTTCACCGACGCCGGCGCGGTGGACTTCGAGATCAGCCTGGCCGGTCCGGGCGTCCCGCCGCACGTGCGCGAGCGGCTGCTGGAGTCCGGCTCGATCCAGGACCCGGACGACGCCCTGATCGCCTTCGCCGTCTCCGACACCGGCATCGGCATCCCCGGCAACAAGCTGCGGGAGATCTTCGAGGCCTTCAAGCAGGCCGACGGCACCACCAGCCGCAAGTACGGCGGCACCGGCCTGGGCCTGTCGATCAGCCGGGAGATCGCCCGGCTGCTCGGCGGCGAGATCCACGCCGAGAGCGAGCTGGGCGCGGGCTCCACGTTCACGCTCTACCTGCCGCTGCGCACCGAGGCCCCGGAGACCACCGGGGAGCCGCGCCCGGGCGAGCGCCAGTCCGCGGCGGGTGCCCAGGCGCCGCGCGCCTCGGTCGGTGTCACCCCGGTGGGCCTGCCGGTGCCGGTCGGCGAGAACCCCGCCGACCACTGGGCCCAGGAGGTCCGCGAGCTGGCCGAGGAGCGCCGCCGCGGCGCCGTGGAGCGCCGGCGCAGCGCCGCCCTGGAGAGCGCCGCCGGGCCGCGGGCGGTGGAGCCCGTGCCGCTCCGGCCGGTCAACGGCGACCGGCGCTTCGACGGCCAGCAGGTGCTGATCGTGGACGACGACGTGCGCAACGTGTTCGCCCTGACCAGCGTGCTGGAGCAGCACGGCCTGACCGTCCTGTACGCCGAGAACGGGCGCGAGGGCATCGAGATGCTGGAGCAGCACGAGAACGTGGCGCTGGTCCTGATGGACATCATGATGCCGGAGATGGACGGCTACGCGACCACCGAGGCGATCCGGCGGATGCCCCAGTTCGCCGGCCTGCCGATCATCGCGCTGACCGCCAAGGCGATGAAGGGCGACCGGGAGAAGTCCCTGGAGGCGGGCGCCACCGACCACATCACCAAGCCGGTGGAGACCGACCACCTGCTGACGGTGATGAGCGAGTGGCTGAGCGGCGACCGCGGCTGAGCGGGTGGTGGGTGCTCCCGGCCGTGCGGGGGCACCCCGGTGGGTGCGCGGGGACCGGGGGCGGCGTGAACGCCGTCGCGGGCCCCGGGGTTCACGCCTCCCGGGCGGCCGGTTTGCTGGCGGACCGGCCCGGGAACCCGGTAGGGTCACCGATCGTTGCGAACAGTGACCGGATGACGACGCCCTGCTGAGCGTGCGCCGGGGCACTGGCTGTGCGCCGCTCCGGATCGGTCACGACGGGGCGATGTGCCGGGCGAGGGGGTGCGGCTAGCATGACCGGGGTAGCGGTGGGCAGTACGCGGGTGCCTGCACCGGGCGGCAGGCAGGCGACAGGAGGGCGAGCCCTGATGCAGAAGGCGAAGATCCTCCTGGTCGACGACCGACCGGAGAACCTGCTGGCGCTGGAGGCGATCCTCTCGGCCCTGGACCAGACGCTGGTGCGCGCCGCGTCCGGTGAGGAGGCGCTCAAGGCGCTGCTCACCGACGACTTCGCGGTGATCCTGCTGGACGTCCAGATGCCCGGGATGGACGGCTTCGAGACCGCCGCCCACATCAAGCGCCGCGAGCGCACCCGGGACATCCCGATCATCTTCCTGACCGCGATCAACCACGGCCCGCACCACACCTTCCGCGGCTACGCGGCCGGCGCGGTGGACTACATCTCCAAGCCCTTCGACCCGTGGGTGCTGCGCGCCAAGGTCTCCGTCTTCGTCGACCTGTACGTGAAGAACTGCCAGCTGAAGGAGCAGGCCGCGCTGCTGCGGCTGCAGCTGGAGGCGGGCGGCGGCGAGCCGGTCCTCGGCGGGGCGCTGCTGGGCGAGCTGTCCGCGCGGCTGGCGGCGGTCGAGGAGCAGGCGGAGGCGCTCGGCAAGCAGTTGGACGGGGGCGAGGACGCGGGCGTCGCGGCGACCGCCGCGCACCTGGAGCGCAAACTGGTGGCGCTGCGCCGGGCGCTCGACGCGATGCGCCCCGGAAGCTCCTGATCCGCTGCCCCGCGTTCACCCGTCAGGGTGGTCCCGTGCGGCGTCCGGGTGAATCCCGGTCAGCGTGACGGTGTGTCTGCGACACGTCGGGGCGGCCCGGCTCGGGCACATGTGCGCCGGTGGTCCACCCCGGTAGGCTGCTGACCCATGGCCACTCGCACGCCCGGAAACGCAGCACGTAAGACGAGTCCGGGACCGTCCAAGAAGGCCGCGGCGAAAGCCCCGGGCAAGCCGCCCGCGAAGAAGGCGGCGGCGAAGAAGGCGGCTCCCGCGAAGAAGGCCGCGGCCAAGTCGGCCCCACCGCCGGCACCGCCGTCCAGGTCGGTGCTGATGGGCGCCCTCAACGCGATCGCCAGCCCGATCGCCGCGATCTTCCGCGGCTTCGGCGACGGTGCCAAGAACCTCGACCCGGCCCACCGCAAGGACGGCGTCGGCCTGCTGCTGTTCGCGCTCGCGCTGGTGACCGGCGCCGGCACCTGGTTCAGCCCGCAGGGCTGGCTGGGCGAGGCGGCCACCGCCGTGGTGTCCGGGCTCTTCGGCCGGCTCGACGTGCTGGTGCCGTTCCTGCTGGCCGCGATCGCGATCCGGCTCTGGCGCCACCCGGAGCTGCCGGAGGCCAACGGCCGGATCGTGATCGGGCTGAGCACGCTGCTGGTCGGCGTCCTCGGTCTGGTCCACATCGGCTGCGGCGCGCCCATGATGGGCAGCGGCGCCTCCCGGATAAGGGGGGCCGGCGGCATCATCGGCTGGGCCGCGTCCACCCCGATGATGGCCGCCGCGGGGCCCGCGCTCGCCGTGCCGCTGCTCCTGCTGCTGGCCTTCTTCGGCCTGCTGGTGGTCACCGCCACGCCCGTCAACCGGATCGGTGAGCGGGTGCGGTGGATGGGCATACGGCTCGGCGTGGTCGAGCCCGGGCCGGAGGACCAGGTGCGCAGGGGGCGTGCGCCGGGGCGTGAGCCGTCCACCGAGCCGCCGGAGGACGCCGACCCCGACGCGCTGCCGTTCACCGTGGACAGCGGCGCTGACGACCCGACGGACGAGGTCGCCGCCCGCCGACGCCGCCGCCGGCGCAGGCAGGCCGACCCCGACGACCCGGCGGAGGCCGTGCGGGTCTCCCTCGACAAGGAGCCGCTGGACCCGTACACCACCCGCAACCTCGCCGCCGGCGCGGCCGCCGACCTGGACGGCGCACTGGTCTACGGCGTGCCCGCCTCCTCCGCGGTGGCGGACATGATGCACCAGGTGCAGGACCACACCGCACCGCCCGAGGAGCCCGCCGTCCCGGCCGCCCGCAGCGGCGGCCCGGGCGCCCCCGAGGAGCACGGCGCGGCGCCGGTGCGGATGGAGCAGCTCCAGCTCGGCGAGGGCGTCGGCTACGCGCTGCCCTCCCTTGACCTGCTGGAGCGCGGCGGCCCCGCGAAGGCCCGCAGCGCGCTCAACGACGAGGTGGTCGCCCAGCTCACCGGCACCTTCAGCGAGTTCAAGGTGGACGCCCGGGTCACCGGCTTCACCCGCGGCCCGACGGTCACCCGCTACGAGGTCGAGCTCGGCCCGGCCGTCAAGGTGGAGCGGATCACCGCCCTCGCCAAGAACATCGCGTACGCGGTGGCCAGCCCGGACGTGCGGATCATCAGCCCGATCCCGGGCAAGTCCGCGGTCGGCATCGAGATCCCCAACCGGGACCGCGAGATGGTCAACCTCGGCGACCTGCTGCGCTCGCGCACGGCCGCCGAGGACTCGCACCCGATGGTCGTCGGCATGGGCAAGGACGTCGAGGGCCACACCGTGATGGCCAACCTCGCCAAGATGCCGCACATCCTGGTGGCTGGCGCGACCGGTGCGGGCAAGTCGTCCTGCATCAACTGCCTGATCACCTCGATCCTCGCGCGGGCCACCCCCGACGAGGTGCGGATGGTGCTGGTCGACCCCAAGCGGGTCGAGCTGACGGCGTACGAGGGCATCCCGCACCTGATCACGCCGATCATCACCAACCCCAAGAAGGCCGCCGAGGCCCTCCAGTGGGTGGTCCGCGAGATGGACATGCGCTACGACGACCTCGCGGCGTACGGCTTCCGGCACGTGGACGACTTCAACGAGGCGGTGCGGGCGGGCAAGGTCACCCCGCCGCTGGGCAGCGAGCGGGAGCTCCGGCCGTACCCGTACCTGCTGGTGATCGTCGACGAGCTGGCGGACCTGATGATGGTCGCTCCGCGCGACGTCGAGGACTCCGTCGTCCGGATCACCCAGCTGGCCCGCGCGGCCGGCATCCACCTGGTGCTCGCCACCCAGCGGCCCTCGGTGGACGTGGTCACCGGCCTGATCAAGGCCAACGTGCCGTCCCGGCTGGCCTTCGCGACCTCCGCGATGGCCGACTCCCGGGTCATCCTGGACCAGCCCGGCGCGGAGAAGCTGATCGGCAAGGGCGACGCGCTGTTCCTGCCGATGGGCGCGAGCAAGCCGATCCGCATGCAGGGCGCGTTCGTCACCGAGGCGGAGATCGCCAAGGTGGTGCAGCACTGCAAGGACCAGCTGTCCGCCGTCTACCGGGACGACGTGACGGTCGGCGGCGGGCCGAAGAAGGAGATCGACGAGGAGATCGGCGACGACCTGGACCTGCTGATCCAGGCGGCCGAGCTGGTGGTCTCCACCCAGTTCGGCTCGACCTCGATGCTCCAGCGCAAGCTCCGGGTCGGCTTCGCCAAGGCGGGCCGGCTGATGGACCTGATGGAGTCGCGCGGGATCGTCGGCCCCAGCGAGGGCTCCAAGGCCCGCGACGTCCTGGTGAAGCCGGACGAGCTGGACGGGGTGCTGGTGACCCTGCGGGGCTGACGGGCCGTGCCGTCCGGCGCCCCGCGCGCCGGCCGGGTGCGCGGCCGGGGCGGCCCGGGGCGGCCCGGGGCTGTCCGGGGCGCCGGAGTCCCCGTGCCCCGGACGGGGTGTCACTCGTTCGGAGGAGGGTAGGCGCGCTGTCGGGAACCGAACGCCCGCACACCGCGTCACAGGCCGGAAAGCGAACCCCGGGGAGCCCGCGTGCGGCTCCGTTGACGACCGGTCAACGGGCTGCCGGACCCCGGCCGGGGCGGGTGCACGCATTCGGTCCCGTTCCGCTTGAGAAACGATCCGCCCACGCCCCTAGACTGTTCCCCAGCAGGTGGCCATCCGCTCGAAAGGCGTGCCCCGTGACCATCGGCAAGTCCTCCGACCACGAGAACGCCCCGTCGTCCGTCGAACCGACCGACGACGCGGCGCAGGCGGCCGATGCCCCGAGCATCGGCCGGGTGCTGTCCGCCGCCCGGATCGACGCGGGCCTCACGGTGGACCAGGTGAGTACCGCCACCCGCATCCGGGTGCCGATCGTCCATGCCGTCGAGGAGGACGACTTCGGCCGCTGCGGGGGTGACTTCTACGCCCGCGGGCACATCCGCTTGATCGCCCGCGCCGTCGGCGTGGACGGCGACGGGCTGGTGGCCCGCTACGACGCCGCGCACGGCGGCCCGCCCGCCGCCAAGCGCCCGGCGGGCCAGCTGATCGACAGCGGCCCGATCAAGGTGCCCAGCCGCGGCCGGCCGAACTGGGCGGCCGCCATGGTCGCCGCGATCGTCGCGGTGGTCGCCCTGATCGGCTTCAACCTGGTCAGCGGCAAGGACGGGCACGGCACCACCGGCTCCGCCAGCGCGCCGCTGCCCAGCGGCTCAGGCACCGGATCGGTCGCCCCCGTCGCGACGCCCACCGTCCAGCCGCCGGCGCCCGCGCCGAGCGCCGCCGCGATCGCCGCCGTCCCGGCCGACAAGGTCACCGTGAAGCTGGTCGCCGAGGGCACCAGCTGGGTCTCGGCGATGGACGGCAGCGGCAAGTCGCTGTTCCAGAACAACATCAACGACGGCCAGGACCAGACCTTCACCGACCCCAAGCAGATCAAGCTGGTGCTGGGGAACGGCGGGGCCGTGCACGCGTACGTCAACGGCAAGGACCTCGGTCTCCTCGGCAAGGACGGGCAGGTGGTGCACGTCACGTACACCCCCGGAGACCCGCAGGCGGGCTGACCACAGGGGTCGGCGAGGGCCGGTCACGACCGGCCGAATCGAGGCGCGCGGCCTCCGGGGCGAACGGCACCGGAGGCCGCGCGTTAATCTTGGGCCTATGCCTGAACGCCGTACTGTCGCCCTTGTCACGCTCGGATGCGCCCGCAACGAGGTGGACTCCGAGGAACTCGCCGGGCGACTGGAGGCCGACGGCTGGTCGCTGGTCGACGACGCCGCCGAAGCGGACGTCGCCGTCGTCAACACCTGCGGCTTCGTCGAGGCCGCCAAGAAGGACTCCGTGGACGCCCTGCTGGAGGCCAACGACCTCAAGGGGCACGGCCGGACCCAGGCCGTCGTCGCGGTCGGCTGCATGGCCGAGCGGTACGGCAAGGAGCTCGCCGACGCGCTGCCCGAGGCGGACGGTGTCCTCGGCTTCGACGACTACGCCGACATCTCCGACCGCCTGCAGACCATCCTCTCCGGCGGCCACCACGCCCCGCACATCCCGCGCGACCGCCGCAAGCTGCTGCCGATCAGCCCCGCCGAGCGGCAGTCCGCCGCCGAGGCCGTCGCGCTGCCCGGCCACGGCGCCGAGGCCGCCGCCGAGCCGATCGCCGACCTGCCCGACGGCCTCGCCCCGGCCTCCGGCCCGCGCACCCTGCGCAAGCGCCTGGACGACAACCCGGTCGCCTCGGTCAAGCTCGCCTCCGGCTGCGACCGCCGCTGCTCCTTCTGCGCCATCCCGGCCTTCCGCGGCTCGTTCATCTCCCGCCGCCCCTCCGACGTGCTGCACGAGGCCCAGTGGCTGGCCGGGCAGGGCGTCCGCGAGATCGTCCTGGTCAGCGAGAACAACACCTCGTACGGCAAGGACCTCGGCGACATCCGGCTGCTGGAGACGCTGCTCGGCGAGATCTCCGCGATCGAGGGCGTCGAGCGGGTGCGGGTCTCCTACCTGCAGCCGGCCGAGATGCGCCCGGGCCTGATCGACGCGATGACCGGCACCACCGACGTGGTGCCCTACTTCGACCTGTCCTTCCAGCACTCGGCGCCCGCCGTACTGCGCCGGATGCGCCGCTTCGGCTCCACCGACCAGTTCCTGGAGCTGCTGGGCACCATCCGCGACAAGGCCCCGCAGGCCGGCGCCCGGTCCAACTTCATCGTCGGCTTCCCCGGCGAGACCGCGGAGGACTTCGCGGAGCTGGAGCGCTTCGTCACCCACGCCGGGCTGGACGCGATCGGCGTCTTCGGCTACTCCGACGAGGACGGCACCGAGGCCGCGACCTACGACGGCAAGCTCGACGCCGACGTGATCGCCGAGCGGCTGGACCGGCTGAGCCGGTTGGCCGAGGAGATGACCGCCCAGCGGGCCGAGCAGCGGATCGGCACCGAGGTCGAGGTGCTGATCGAGTCGATCGAGGACGGCGTGGTCGAGGGCCGGGCCGGCCACCAGGCCCCGGAGACCGACGGTCTGACCACCCTGGAGGGCGTCGAAGCCCCCGAGGTGGGGCAGTTCTGGCGGGCCAAGGTGGTCGCCAGCGAGGGCGTCGACCTGATCGCCGAGGCGCTGGAGCAGGTGCGGCTCCGTTCGGTCCCGGGAGCCGGGGAATGACCAAGGGGCCCGGCGCCCCGGCCGCGGCCCACCCGGGCAGACCGGTGGCCGCGGCGCCGGCGACCCCGGGGATCTGGAACATCGCCAACGTGCTCACGATGGTCCGGGTGCTGCTGGTCCCGGTCTTCGTGCTGCTGCTGTTCGCCGACGGCGGGCACAACCCCAAGTGGCGCTCGGTCGCCTGGGCCGCGTTCGCCATCGCGATGATCACCGACCTGTTCGACGGGGAACTGGCCCGCCGCAAGGGCCTGGTCACCGACTTCGGGAAGATCGCCGATCCGATCGCGGACAAGGCGATCATGGGCTCCGCGCTGATCGGCCTCTCGCTGCTCGGCGACCTGCCCTGGTGGGTCACCGTGGTGATCCTGGCCCGGGAGCTGGGCATCACGCTGATGCGGTTCTGGGTGATCCGCTACGGGGTCATCCCGGCCAGCCGCGGCGGCAAGCTCAAGACGCTGACCCAGGGCACCGCGGTCGGCATGTACGTCCTGGCCCTGACCGGGTGGCTGGCCACCGGGCGGGCCGTGCTGATGGGACTGGCGGTGCTGCTGACCGTCGGCACCGCGCTGGACTACGTCGGACAGGCGCTGCGGCTGCGCCGCGAGGGACAGGCCGCGGAACGCGCGGGCCGTTGAGCGACAGGGGGGACCGGGTGGCGGAGCACGACTACCGGCTGGCGGAGCGGGCGCACGCCGCGCTGCGGGCCGAGGGCGGCACGCTGGCCGTCGCGGAGTCGCTGACCGGTGGTCTGCTGGCCGCCGCGCTGGTGGACGTCCCCGGGGCCTCCGCGACCTTCCGGGGTTCCGTCACGGCGTACGCGACCGAGCTCAAGGCCTCCGTGCTCGGTGTGGACGAGGGCCTGCTGGACGTCCACGGGCCCGTCCACCCGGTGGTGGCCCGGCAGATGGCCGAGGGCGTGCGGGGGCTGCTGGGGGCCACGTACGGGCTCGCGACGACCGGGGTGGCCGGTCCGGACCCGCAGGACGGACAGCCGGTGGGCACCGTACACCTGGCGGTCGCCGGCCCGGGGGGAACTCTGGTCAGTTCGCTCCTGCTGTCGGGCGGCCGTGCCACAATCCGTCACGGAGCGGTGACCGCCGCACTGGAGCTGCTCGTCGGCCGGCTCGCACGGTAGGGGCCCCTCCGACGGATCTCCACCGAACCGAGATCTGCCGATCTGGCGCCCGGGTATGGCACAGCTGGAGGATCGTGTTACATCCAACAGCCTGGTTGGGCAGAAACCAGGTGGCGAACGAGTTGCGTGACGGTGGCCGGGTGGGCCGCGACGGGTACCACGAGGGGCCCGCGAACCCGGGTACGACACCGGAACGAGGAGGGGGACAGCCTTGCAGCCCAGAGTGAACACGACCAGGGTCCCCGCACGCGAAGCGGGCAAGGCGGTACGGTGGGGGCGTGACATCTCGATCCGCAGTCCGAGGAGGGAGGCACCGATGATCCTGCTCCGTCGCCTACTGGGCGATGTACTGCGTCGGCAGCGCCAGCGCCAGGGCCGCACACTCCGCGAGGTGTCGGCGGCCGCCAGGGTTTCGCTCGGGTACCTCTCCGAGGTCGAGCGGGGACAGAAGGAGGCCTCCTCGGAGCTGCTCTCCGCCATCTGCGACGCACTCGACGTCCGGATGTCCGAGGTCATGCGCGAGGTCAGCGACGAACTGTCGCTCGCCGAACTTGCGGCGATGGCCACCCTCTCCGAAGGTGATCTGCTGAGGCCGGTACTCGAACCGGTTCCGCTTCCCGCCCCCGGCACCGACCGGGCGAACATGTCGCCCAAGGCCGCCGCGATGGACGTGGTCGCCGCCTGATCCCGGCCTCGACCCGGGCATCGCCGCCCGGGGCGAGCGAAGGGAGGGCGATCGTGCGGAGAGACGCGAAGATGCGCCCGGCAGCCCGAATACGGGCGCGGGCGCGGTTGTTGCTCCGGAAACGGCGTCCGGTGCGGTGGGTCCTGGCGGCAGTGGCGGCCGGGCTCGCCTGGTGGCTCCTGGTCGTCCGGGGGCAGGCGGTCGACGGTGCGGCGCTGGGGCTGCTCGCGGCCGGAGGCTGGGGCCTCGGCCTCATCCCGGTCCACGCCGACCGGAACGCGACCGGACCGGCCCGTCGCCGGAGCACTGAGGCGGTACGACCGGTGGAGGCACAACCGCCGCCGATCGGGTGATTCGACGTGGCCGGAGGCCGCGGGGTCCGGGACCCCGCGGCCTCCGCCGTGTCCGGGGGCGGGTGCGCCGACGGACTACGGCCGCAGGCGCAGGCCGCGCGGGGTGGCGTGGAAGCCCGCCTCCTCCAGGGCGCGGCCGAGCTCCGAACCGAGGGCGGGCTCGCCGTTGGCCCGCTCCACCGTGACGCTGCCGAGCGCGCCCCCGCGGACGGCGGCGGCCAGTGCTCCCGCCGCGAGCGCCCGGGTGCCCCCGTCCTCCGGCCAGGCCAGCAGGGACTTGCCGCCGCGCTCCACGTACAGCGCCAGCTCGCCGTCCACCAGGACCACCAGGGCGCCCGCCTTGCGGCCCGGGCGGTGGGCCGTGGACTCCTTGCCGCCGGGGGCGGTGGGCGGCTCGGGCCAGGGCAGGGCGGCGCCGTAGGCGTTCGCCGGGTCGGCGGCGGCCAGCACCAGCGTCTGCGGCGGCTCGGTGGCCGGGGCGGCCGGCCACTCGGTGGCCGCGGTGCGCTCCAACCGGCCGTTGACCGAGCGCAGCCGGTCGGCCGCGCCCTCCATGGCGAACTGGGCGCCGCCCAGGCCCTCGACGAAGTAGCCCCGACGGGCCCGTCCGCGCTCCTCCATCGCCGCCAGCACCCGGTAGACCCCGGCGAAGCCGCCGGGCACCCGCTCGGCCGCGACCGCCCCCCTGGTGAGCAGACCGTGCCGGTCCAGCAGGTTCTGCGCCTGCGCGGTGGCCCGGACCGTCGGGTCGGCGGCGAGGGCGGGCAGCAGCGACCAGCGCCCGGCCACCGTCGGCGGGCCGCTGCGCAGGGCGCCGCCGGGGCGGCCCAGGGCGCGGCCGGCGGTGCCGTAGCGGCCGCGCGGGGTGGACCGGGGCGCGCGGTGGGCGGTGGCGCCCGCCGTCCGACCGGAGCCGAGCAGGGCGCGCAGCGGGGCGAGGGTGTCGTTGGTGACGTAACCGGCCCAGACCAGGTCCCAGAGGGCCTCGACGACCGCGGGCTCCGGGGCCTCCTCCGGCAGCTGCTGGACGAGTTGGCGGAAGAACAGGCCGTAGCCGCCCGCCAGCGCCGACATCAGGGCGCTGTGCAGCGGGGTGAGCGCGGGCGGGACGGGCTCGGGCCGCAGCAGGTGGGCGTTCTCGGTGAGGTGGAGGCTGAGCCAGCCGTCCTTGCCGGGCAGCGCCCCGGCGCCGCACCAGCCGATCTCGCCGGCCGCCGTCAACTCGTCCAGCAGGCCGGGGGAGTAGTCGGCGAGCCGGGCCGGGAGGACCAGCTTCTCCAGGGCGGATGCGGGCAGCGCGGTGCCCTGCAGTTGTTCGACCACCCGGAGCAGACCGTCCGGGCCGCGCAGCCGGTGGCCGGCCAGGTGCTGCCACTGCGGGAGGAAGGCGGCCAGGGCGCGCGGCGGGACCGGCTCGACCTCCTGGCGCAGGGCCGCCAGCGAGCGGCGGCGCAGCCTGCGCAGCACCTCGGCGTCGCACCACTCCGGTGCGGTGCGGTCGACGGGGGCGGCGCCGAGCGCTTCCGGCGAAGGGTGCCGGCGGGCGGTGGGCGGGAGGAACTGGCCCTGGACCAGGCGGCCGGCGGCGGTGAGGCGGTGCAGCGCGCCGGTCACGACGGCGCTGCCCAGGCCGTAGCGGGCGGCGGCCTCGGCGGCGGTGAACGGGCCGTGGGTCCGGGCGTGGCGGGCGATCAGATCGCCCAGCGGGTCCTTGACCGGCTCGGTGAAGGCCTCGGGGACGCCGACCGGCAGCGGGGTGCCGAGTGCGTCGCGCAGCCGCCCGGCGTCCTCGATCGCGGCCCAGCGCTGGTCACCGGCGATCCGGACCTGGATCACCCGGCGGGCGGCCTCCAGCTCCAGCGCCCAGAGCGGTTCGGCGCCGCGGGCGGTCAACTCGGCCTCGGTGAGCGGGCCGAGCAGGCGCAGGGCGTCGGCGACGCCCTCGGCGTCCTTGATCCGGCGCTCCGGGGTGAGGCGCTGGAGTTCGGCCTCCAGCTCGGCGAGCACCCGGGGGTCGAGCAGTTCGCTCAGCTCGGCCTGGCCGAGGAGTTCGGACAGCAGCCGGGAGTCCAGCGAGAGGGCGGCGGCGCGGCGCTCGGCGAGCGGGGAGTCGCCCTCGTAGAGGAACTGGGCGACGTAGCCGAAGAGCAGCGAGCGGGCGAAGGGCGAGGGTTCCGGGGTGGTGACCTCGACCAGCCTGACGGCGCGGGATTCGAGGTCGCCCATCAGCTCGACCAGGCCGGGGACGTCGAAGACGTCCTGCAGGCACTCCCGGACGGCCTCCAGGACGATCGGGAACGAACCGTACTCGGAGGCGACTTCGAGGAGTTGGGCGGCGCGCTGGCGCTGCTGCCACAGCGGGGTGCGGCGGCCGGGGTTGCGGCGGGGCAGCAGCAGGGCGCGGCCGGCGCACTCGCGGAAGCGGGAGGCGAACAGGGCGGAGCCGCCGACCTGGTCGGTGACCAGCTGCTCGATCTCGCCGGGCTCGAACAGGGCGGCGTCGGCGCCGACCGGGGCCTCGTCCGCACCGGGCCGGGCGGACGGGGCGGCGGGGGCGGCGAAGTCGAAGTCGGGGGAGAGCAGGTCGGCGTCGGGCAGGCGGAGCACGATGCCGTCGTCGGCGTGCATGACCTGTGGGTCCAGGCCGTGCTTCTCGCGCAGCCGGGCGCCGAGGGCGAGGGCCCAGGGCGCGTGCACCTGGGCGCCGAAGGGGGAGTGGATGACGATCCGCCAGTCGCCGAGTTCGTCCCGGAAGCGCTCGACCACGATGGTGCGGTCGTCCGGGAGGTGGCCGCAGGCGGCGCGCTGTTCGGCGAGGTAGTCGAGCAGGTTGGCGGCGGCCCAGTCGTCCAGCCCGGCCTGCTTGAGGCGTTCGGTGGCGGCCTCGGGCTGCAGCGCCCCCAGTTCGCGGGTGAACGCGCCGAGGGCGCGGCCGAGTTCGAGCGGGCGGCCGAGGGTGTCGCCCTTCCAGAACGGGAGCCGGCCGGGGATGCCGGGGGCGGGGGTGACGAGCACCTTGTCGTGGGTGATCTCCTCGATCCGCCAGGAGGTGGTGCCGAGGGTGAACACGTCGCCGACGCGGGACTCGTAGACCATCTCCTCGTCGAGCTCGCCGACCCGGCCGCCGCCTTTCTTGGGATCCGTGCCGGCGATGAACACGCCGAACAGGCCGCGGTCGGGGATGGTGCCGCCGGAGGTGACGGCCAGGCGCTGGGCGCCGGGGCGGCCGGTCACGGTGCCGGCCACCCGGTCCCACACCACGCGCGGGCGCAGCTCGGCGAAGGCGTCCGAGGGGTAGCGGCCGGCCAGCATGTCGAGGACGGCGTCGAAGGCGGACTGGGGGAGGGTCGCGAAGGGCGCGGCGCGGCGGACCACGGCGAGCAGGTCGTCCACCGGCCAGGAGTCCAGGGCCGTCATCGCGACCAGCTGCTGGGCGAGCACGTCCAGCGGGTTGCGCGGGATGCGCAGCGCCTCGATCCGGCCGGCCCGCATCCGCTCGGTGACCACCGCCGACTGCACGAGGTCGCCGCGGTACTTGGGGAAGAAGACGCCGGTGGAGACGGCGCCGACCTGGTGGCCGGCCCGGCCGACCCGCTGCAGGCCGGAGGCGACCGAGGGCGGGGACTCGACCTGGACGACGAGTTCCACGGCGCCCATGTCGATGCCCAGCTCCAGGCTGGAGGTGGCGACCACGGCCGGCAGCCGGCCGGCCTTCAGCTCCTCCTCGACCAGGGAGCGCTGCTCCTTGGAGACGGAGCCGTGGTGGGCCCGGGCGATGACCGCGGGCGCGCCCTTGGCGGCGCCGGAACCGCCCATCAGCTGGGCCGGGGCGTGCGCCCCGGGGGTGACGGTGCCGGTGGCGCGCTCGTGGGCGATCTCGTTCAGCCGGTTGCACAGGCGCTCGGCGAGGCGGCGGGAGTTGGCGAAGACGATGGTCGAGCGGTGCGCCTCGACCAGGTCGACGATCCGCTCCTCGACGTGCGGCCAGATCGAGGTCTGTCGCTGCGGGTCGCTGTCGGCGGCGCCGCCGGTGGCCGGTGCGGCGGGCAGGTCGTCCAGGTCGGGGACGGGGACGACCACCGAGAGGTCGAAGTCCTTGTCGGCGGGGGGCTGGACGACGACGGCGCCGCGCTGCGGGCTCAGGAAGCGGGCGACCTCCTCGACCGGGCGGACCGTCGCGGACAGGCCGATCCGGCGCGCCGGGCGGTCCAGCAGCTCGTCCAGCCGCTCCAGGGTGAGCGCGAGGTGGGCGCCGCGTTTGGTGCCGGCGACGGCGTGCACCTCGTCCAGGATCACCGTGTCCACCCCGCGCAGGGCTTCCCGGGAGGCGGAGGTGAGCAGCAGGAACAGTGACTCGGGGGTGGTGATCAGGATGTCCGGCGGGTGGGTCGCGAAGCGGCGGCGGTCGGCGGCCGGGGTGTCGCCGGAGCGGATGGCGACCTGGACCTCGGGCTCGGGCAGGCCGAGCCGGACGGCGGCCTGGCGCAGGCCGGTCAGCGGGGCGCGCAGGTTCCGTTCGACGTCCACCGCGAGGGCCTTGAGCGGTGAGACGTAGAGGACGCGGCAGCGGCGCTTGGTCTCGGCCGGCGGCGGGGTGCTGCTGAGCCGGTCCAGGGCGGAGAGGAAGGCGGCGAGCGTCTTGCCGGAGCCGGTGGGGGCGACCACCAGGACGTCGGTGTCCCGTCCGATGGCGCGCCAGGCCTCGGCCTGGGCGGTGGTGGGGGCGGAGAAGGCGCCGGTGAACCAGGCCCGGGTGGTCGGGGCGAAGCCGGCGAGCGGGTCGTCGGCGGGCGGGATCGGGTGCTGGGGCGCCATGCCCCCATGGTGCCGGGTGGGACCGACAACCGGGCGCGGGGCGGGGCCGGCGGGCGGGAGCGTCCGGGGAGGCGGGGTGCGGCTGGGCCGTCCCGGGAGGCGGGGGGTGCAAGCCAGGGGGCAGAAACGACAATCCGCTCATATGGTGATGATTCGGATGCTTGATCCATTCGTGACCCACCGGAACGACGAGCGGAGACCGTGCGATGGCGCAGGCGCACCCGCCGGGCAGGCCCGCCCGCGCCGCCCGGCGCCGCCGGGTCGGCGGGCCCGCCCGGGCGTTGCTCGCGATGCTGCTCACGGCCCTCGTGCTGGGTGGGGCCGTCCCGTCCGTGTCCGGGCCCGGGCGGTCCTACCTCAGCTACCTGGTGCTGGCCGAGCGGGAGGACGCGTCCGGGGCGGCCCGGGCCGGGGCGGAGAGCCGGGCGGCGGGTGGGCAGGTGGTGCAGGAGTACCCGCAGATCGGGGCCGTCCTGACGTACGCGACCGGGAGGTTCGCGGACAAGGTGCGCAGCCGGCCCGGGATCGCCGCCGTCGGCGCGACCCGCACCGCGCCGGTGGTGGCGCCGCCCCGGGCGGTGGACGGGGCCGGGGACTTCACGGTGGGCGCGGACCGGGGCGCGCACGGGGCCGTCGGTGCGGACGCCCTCGGCGCGGTCCGCGCGGTCCGCGCCGGGGACGACCGGGCGGCCGGGTCGGGCACCGCCACCGTGCCCGACCCCGCCGAGGGCGGCGCCTGGAACCTCGCCATGCTCGGCGCGACCGCGCTCCGCACCGGCGACGCCTCCCCGGGGCCGAACAGCGCCCCCGCGGGCGTCGTGCCGGACCCCGAGGCGCTGCACCGGGTGCTGGTCGCCGTGCTGGACTCCGGCGTGGACGACACCCACCCCGACCTGCGCGCAGCCGTCGACCCGAAGGCCTCCGCCTCGTGCGCCGACGGCCGGCCCGACGCCCGCACCGGCGCCTGGCGGCCCGACCCCGGAGTGGGGGAGAGCGGCCACGGCACCCACGTCGCCGGGATCGTCGGCGCCGCCCGGGACGGCCGCGGCGTCACCGGGGTCGCGCCGGGCGTGCGGATCGCCGCCGTCCGGCTGCTCGGACCGCTCGGGCAGTACTACGCCGAGAACATGGTCTGCGGGCTGCTCTGGGCCGCCGATCACGGCGCCAAGGCGGTCAACAACAGCTACTTCGCGGACCCGTGGAAGTACAACTGCCCCGAGGACCGGGACCAGGCCGCGCTGACCGCCGCCGTCGGACGGGCCGCCGGGTACGCCCGGAGCAAGGGCGCGGTGGTGGTCGCCTCGGCGGGCAACGACGCGCAGGACCTCGGCGCCCCCCGGACCGACGAGCGCAGCCCCAACGACCGGGTCTCCGGCCCGGCGCAGACCCGCTACCTGGGCACCGAGTGCGTCCGGCTGCCCGGCGAACTGCCCGGCGTCGTCACCGTCACCGCCGTCAACCGGGACGGCCACCCGTCCGCCTACACCAACTTCGGGCGCGGCCGGGTCTCGCTGGCCGCCCCCGGCGGCGACCCGGACGGCGGGCCGCAGAACGCGATCGTCTCCGACTGGCCCGGCGGCCAGTACGCGGCGCTGGCCGGCACCTCGATGGCGGCCGCGCACGTGACCGGCGCGGTGGCGGTGGCGGCCGCACTGCACCCGGACTTCGACTCGGACGCGCTGGCGGCGCTGCTCGCGAACACGGCGGCGGCGGGCTGCCCGCCCGGACCGTACGCCTGCGGGGACCGGCAGTACTTCGGGGCGGGGCTGCTGGCACTGCCGCGGTGAGCCCGGGGGCGCACGGGGTCACGGGCCGGGCGGGGTCCGGGGCCGGGCGGAGACGGGCCGGATCGGGCGGGGTCGGGTCTGCGCAGGCGGCCGGGCGGTGGCCGGTCCGGGGCGCGGGTGGCCGGTCCGGGATACTTGGGGCATGAGGCTGACGGAGTTCTGGCGACGGATGCACGCGCACTTCGGGGAGGCGTACGCGGAGTCGTTCGCGAGCGACCACGTGATGAGCGAGCTGGGCGGGCGGACCGTGCGCCAGGCGCTGGAGGCGGGCTGGGAGGCCAAGGACGTCTGGCGGGTGGTCTGCGAGACCCAGGGGGTCTCGACGCTGCTGCGCTGACCTCCGGGGTCCGCTCCGGGCCTCCGGGCATGGGACAGACTGTCCCGGTGACAAGCAGCGCAGAACAGAAGAATTCGGACAGGGCGGTGCGGGCCGCCGGGGGTGCGCGGGCCGGTGACGGTGCGCGGGCCGCCGGAGGGCCCGCCGACGACGCCCGGAGCGGTGGCGAGCGGGAGGGCGGCGGCGCCCTGGGGGGCGGCGGGATGCCGCGCTGGCTGCCCAGGGCGATGGTGCTGTTCCTCGTCCTGGTCGGACTGTTCCAGCTCGCGGACTGGGCCTTCCGGCAGCTGATCGACCTCTTCGTGATGCTGCTGGTGGCCTTCTTCCTCTCGCTCGCGCTGGAGCCGGCCGTCGACCGGATGGCGGCGCGCGGGGTGCGCCGGGGGGTCGGCACCTTCCTGGTGTTCGTTGCCGTCGGGGTCGCGGTGGCCGGGTTCCTCGCCGCGCTCGGCACGCTGCTGGTCGACCAGGTGGGCAAGATCGCCGGAGACCTGCCGCACCTGGTCGACAACCTGATCGGCTGGGTCAACCGGACCTTCCACCAGGACCTCTCGCTGGACGAGCTGCAGAAGCGGCTGCTCAAGGACTCCGGCACCATCGAGAACTACGCCCAGCAGGCCGCCGACAACGTCTGGGGCGTCTCCTCCTCCGTGATCGGCGGGCTCTTCCAGGCCTTCACGGTCGGGCTGTTCACCTTCTACTTCACCGCCGAGGGACCGCGGGTGCGCCGGACGGTCTGCTCGCTGCTGCCGCCCGCCAGGCAGGGTGAGGTGCTGCGGGCCTGGGAGATCGCGCTGGCCAAGACCGGCGGCTACCTCTACTCCCGGGCGCTGCTCGCGGTGGTGTCGGCCGCCGGGCACTGGGTGATGTTCGCGCTGCTGGACCTGCCGTACGCGGTGGCGCTGGCGATCTGGGTGGGCGTCATGTCGCAGTTCGTGCCGACCATCGGGACGTACCTGGCCGGTGCGCTGCCGGTGTTGGTGGCGCTGACCGTGGAGCCGGTGGACGCGCTCTGGGTGCTGGTCTTCGTGGTGGTCTACCAGCAGGTCGAGAACTACCTGCTGCACCCGAGGATCACCGCGCGGACCGTGGACGTGCACCCGGCGGTGGCCTTCGGCGCGGTGATCGCGGGCGCGGCGCTGCTCGGTGCGGTGGGCGCGCTGATCGCGATCCCGGCGGCGGCGACCCTGCAGGGCTTCGTCGGGACGTACGTGCGGCGGTACGAGGTGGCCACCGACCCCCGGATCGACCGGGGCGAACAGCGGCGGGCCCGGCGGGAGCTGCGCCGGGAGGCGGCGCGGCGGCTGCGGCGGATGGTCGGAGGGGACGGGGAGTGAGACGAGGGCGGCGCCCCGGGGGCGGGACCCGGGGCGCCACCCTGCCGACGTGCGACGCTTGAATCGAACAGATGTTCTTTGTACTCTCCGGCGAAGAGTTTTCCACAGGCCGAGCCCGGTCGGACTCGTTTGTCAGTGGGACGCGCTAGCGTCGATGACGATGAAGCGCACAGCACAGAACCCGAGGGAAAAAGCCATGGCAGGTACGGACCGCGAGAAGGCCCTGGAAACCGCGCTCGCCCAGATCGAGCGGCAGTTCGGCAAGGGCTCGGTGATGCGCCTGGGCGAGAAGGCCAATGAGCCCGTCGAGGTGATCTCCACCGGGTCGACCGCCCTGGACGTCGCCCTCGGGGTCGGCGGCATCCCGCGCGGCCGAGTGGTCGAGATCTACGGCCCCGAGTCCTCCGGCAAGACGACCCTGACCCTGCACCTGGCGGCCAACGCCCAGAAGGCCGGCGGCACGGTCGCCTTCGTCGACGCGGAGCACGCGCTCGACCCGGAGTACGCAAAGAAGCTCGGCGTGGACACCGACGCCCTGCTGGTCAGCCAGCCGGACACCGGTGAGCAGGCCCTGGAGATCACCGACATGCTGATCCGCTCCGGCGCGATCGACCTGGTGATCATCGACTCGGTCGCGGCGCTCGTCCCGCGCGCCGAGATCGAGGGCGAGATGGGTGACTCGCACGTCGGTCTGCAGGCCCGCCTGATGAGCCAGGCGCTGCGCAAGATCGCCGGTGCGCTGAACCAGTCGAACACCACCGCGATCTTCATCAACCAGCTGCGCGAGAAGATCGGCGTGATGTTCGGTTCGCCGGAGACCACGACCGGTGGCCGGGCGCTGAAGTTCTACGCCTCGGTCCGGCTGGACATCCGCCGGATCGAGACCCTGAAGGACGGCACCGAGGCGGTCGGCAACCGCACCCGCGTCAAGGTGGTCAAGAACAAGGTCGCCGCGCCGTTCAAGCAGGCCGAGTTCGACATCCTCTACGGCGTCGGCATCAGCCGCGAGGGCGGCCTGATCGACATGGGCGTCGAGCACGGCTTCATCCGCAAGTCGGGCGCCTGGTACACGTACGAGGGCGACCAGCTCGGCCAGGGCAAGGAGAACGCCCGCAACTTCCTGCGGGACAACCCGCAGCTCGCCGACGAGATCGAGCGGAAGATCAAGGGCAAGCTCGGCATCGGCCCGAAGACCGAGGAGCCGGCTGCGGGCGAGGCTGACGCGGCCGCGGCCGCGGACGCAACCGCGAAGCCGATCACCGCGACCGTCGCCAAGACGGCCGCGGCGAAGAAGACGGCGGCGGCCAAGGCCTGAGCCGTTGACGCAGTACGACACGGTGGGCGGCGGCCCGGCGGGCCCGGAGGACGACGACCACGGGCCGCCGGACTGGTTCGCCGCGGTCGCGGAGGAGCCGGAGCCCGCGCCGGAGCCTCCCGCGCCGTCGCGCCCCCGCCGGGGGCGGCGGGAGCGGCCGTCCACCGCGCAGAGGACATCCGGCCGGGAGCCGGAGTTCGACCGGGCCCCGGCCCGGGCGGTGCGCGGCGCGGCGCCCGGGCAGGGGCCGGCGGAGGCCTCGGTCGAGGCGCTCGGGCTGGTCTCAGCCTCCGAATTGCCCTCCGGCCGCCGTCGCCGGCGCTCGGCCCTGGCTGCCGAGGAGCCCGGAGCGGGCCTGCCCGGCCCCGCGTCGACGGGCACGGACCACGGCCGGGACGACGACGAGGCGGCCGGTCACGGGGGTGTGGCCACCTCGGCCCCCCGCTCCGGCGCCCGCCGGGGCCGCACCCGGCGCGGGCGTTCCGCCGAGGGACTGCCGGACGACGGACTGCCGGACGAGGGTCCTGCGGGTGGCGGGCTGCCGGCTGGCGGGCTGTTCGGTCAGGAGCGCGCCGGTCGTGCCTCCCGGAAGCAGGCCGAGGAAGCGGTCGATCCGGAGACCCGCGCCCGGGACATCTGCCTGCGGCTGCTGACCGGCGCCGCCAAGACCCGCAAGCAGCTCGCCGACGCCCTGCGCAAGCGGGAGATCCCGGAGGATGTCGCCGACGAGGTACTCACCCGGCTCGAAGAGGTCGGGCTGATCGACGACGGCGCCTTCGCCGCCGCCTGGGTGGAGTCCCGGCACGCCGTCCGGGGCCTGTCCCGGCGGGCGCTGGCCCAGGAGCTGCGCACCAAGGGGGTGGCCGCCGATCTGGTCGATCAGGCCGTCGCCCAGGTCGACCACGACGACGAGACGGACGCGGCCCGGGCCCTGGTCGAGCGCAAACTGCGGTCCACCCGCGGCCTGGACCGGCAGGTCCGCACCCGGCGGCTGGTCGGCATGCTGGCCCGGCGCGGCTACTCCGAGGGGCTGGCGTTCCGGGTGGTGCGCGCCGCGTTGGACGAGGAGCCGGGCGGCCTGTCGGAAACGGAGTGGGAGTAGTGGCGGTTTCGTGGGCTTCTTGGTGGTGACCAGGCCAAGTCTTGACCGTTTCGTGACCCCCACCTAGCCTCGCCTTCAGTGCCCGGGGCGCCTCCGGACGGCGGCCCGCGCAGGGGACGAGGAGTGGGCGGCATGACGATGTCGGTGGGCGCCGGACCGAGCGGCGCGCTGCCGGCGATCGCCGGTTCGGCGGCTCTCCTCCTGGCCGTGCTCGTGGTGTTCGCCGGGCTGCTCATCAGACGGCTGCGGGCGGACCGGCGCAGCGCGCTGGCCCAGGCCGAGCGGGCCCGGCACCGGGCCGAACAGCAGACCGCCCGGCAGCAGGCCGAACTCACCCGCCGTGAGGAGCAGTTGGCCGAGGAGCTGCGCAGGCTCCGCCGACGCGAGGACGAACTGGCCGAACGCGCGGCCGAGTCGGAGCGCTCCCGGGCCGAGGCCGAGGCGCTGGTGACCCGCCGGGCGGCCGCCCTGGAGCGGGCCGCCGGGCTCTCCGCCGAGCAGGCCCGCGCCGAACTCCTGCACGAGGCCGAGGCCTCGGCCCGGTTGGCGGCCGCGGTCACCGTCCGGGAGATCGAGCGCAAGGCCAAGGAGGAGGGCGAGCGCCGGGCGCGGTCCGTCCTCGCCGTCGCCATCCAGCGGCTGGCGACGGAGCAGACCGCGGAGACCGCCGTCAGTGTCCTGCGGCTGCCGAACGAGGAGATGAAGGGCCGGATCATCGGCCGCGAGGGCCGCAACATCCGCGCCTTCGAGGCCGTCACCGGAGTGAACCTGATCGTCGACGACACCCCGGAGTCGGTGCAGCTGTCCTGCTTCGACCCGGTCCGCCGGGAGACCGCCCGGCTCACCCTGCAGCAGCTGGTCGAGGACGGACGGATCCACCCGACCCGGATCGAGCAGCTCCACGAGCGCAGTCGCGCGGAGATCGAGCTGAGCTGCGTCCGGGCCGGCGAGGACGCCCTGCTGGACGCCCGGGTCGGCGCGATGCACCCCGAACTCGTCCGCACCCTGGGCTCGTTGCGCTACCGGGTCTCGTACGGGCAGAACGTGCTCGGGCACCTGCTGGAGTCCGCGCACCTGGCCGGGATGATGGCCGCCGAGCTCGGCGTGGACCCGGAGCCGGTGCGGCGCGCCGCGCTGCTGCACGACATCGGCAAGGCGCTCACCCACGAGGTCGAGGGCAGCCACGCGGCGGTCGGCGCCGAACTCGCGCGGCGCCACGGCGAGTCTCCGGAGGTGGTGCACGCGATCGCCGCGCACCACAACGAGGTGGAGCCCGAGACCGTCACGGCCGTGCTGACCCAGGCCGCGGACGCCTGCTCGGGCGGTCGGCCCGGGGCGCGCAAGGAGTCGCTGGAGCTGTACGCCCGTCGGCTGGCGCGGCTGGAGGAGATCGCGCGCTCGCACCCGGGCGTGGCCGACGTCTACGCGATGCAGGCCGGCCGCGAGGTCCGGGTGATGGTCCGTCCGGACGCGGTGGACGACCTCGGTGCGGAGCTGATCGCCCGCGAGGTCGCCCGGCAGGTCTCGGCCGAGCTGACCTACCCGGGGCAGATCCGGGTGACCGTGGTCCGCGAGAGCCGCGCGACGGCGGTGGCGAGCTGACGGGTCGGCGGCGGCACTAGCTCGGGCTGTCGACCTGCTGCGGGGCGTGGCGGTCGGCGAGCCGGGGTTCGCGGTCGGACCGGGGTTCGAGGTCGGGCCGGGGCTCGGGTTCGGCCTCGGACTCCGGGGCCGGCGCGAGGGTCGCCGGGCCGCCGCGGGCGCGGTCGGCAAGGGCGAGCAGGTCCTCGGCGACGGCACCCTGGGTGACGCCGACGAGGTGGCCGTCGGGGCGGATCAGCAGGACGGTGTGCGGGCCGGCGCCCGGGTAGTCCTCGGTGACCAGCACCTCGGCGGGGACCGGCAGGGCGGCGGCGACCTCGGCGAGCCGGGGCATCAGCCCGGCGCCGAGCCAGTGCTCGGACGACCAGACGGCGGTGCCGGGGGCGACCAGCAGCAGCAGGAAGGTGGCGCCGAGCCGGGCGTGCAGGTGGTCGGGGGTGCCGTCGGTGGCGAGCACCGGCAGGTCCGGGACGAGCACGCCGGGGGCGGTGGCGGGCAGCAGCTCGCTGAGCGAGGTGGTGCCGCGCGAGCCGCGCTGCACCGGGACCCTCCCGGGGACGCCGGAGGGCGCCGCCGGGTAGGCCGGCGCGCCGCCGAAGCGGCCGGTGCCGAGCTGGCCGTCGGCGAGCAGCGGGGCGTGCTTGCGGAAGCCGCCGACCAGCAGCGAGCGCCGGGTCTGCTGCCAGCCGCGCAGCGGGCGCAGCAGCGGCATGGACTGGTCGACGGCGCGCAGCCGGGCGCCGACCGCGCCGCGCCGTTCGGCCTCGTAGCCGTCCAGCAGCGAGCCGCCGGGCTGCGGGCCGCCGGAGTGGAGGTGCCAGGCGAGGGCGAGCCGCCAGGCGAGGTTGTCGGCGTCGCGCAGCCCGTCCGTGAGGTTCTGCATGCCGAGCGCGCCGTGCAGGTGGGCGGCGTCGCCGGCCAGGAAGCAGCGGCCGACCCGGAAGCGGGCGGCGAGGCGCTGCTGGGCGGTGTGGTCGGCGGCGGCGAGCAGCTCGAAGCGGGGGAGTTCGCCGCACCAGCCGGTGAGGGTGGCGGTGACCCGGGTGAGCAGGGTGTCGCCGGTGACGATGCCCGGCCAGGTGGCGTGCGGGTCGACCGTCTCGGTGGGGGCGGGGCGCCCCGGGGGCAGCCGCCAGTCGAGCCGCCAGATGCCGTCCGGCAGCGGACGGGCAGAGGCCTCGCGGTCGCCGCGCCACGGGGGCTCGCGGTGCAGCCGGGCGCCGTCGAAGGGCAGGTCGACCCGGACGGTGGCGATGGCGTTGCGGTCGACCGCGGGCCGGCCCGGGAAGCGGATCTTGAGGAGCTTGCGGACGGTGGATCTCGCGCCGTCGCAGCCGACCAGGTGGCTGCCGCGCCACCAGGTGGCGGCGCCGTTCTGGGTGCCCACGGTGCGGATGCTGACGCCGTCCCGGTCCTGTTCGAGCTCGACGACCCGGTTGAGCGGGACCAGCTTGATCAGCGGGGTGCCGGTCAGGGCGTCGCGCAGGCCGCGCTGGAGGCGGTGCTGGGGGAGGTGGAAGGTGGGCGAGTCGGTGAGGTCGATCCGCAGCACTTCCTGGCGGCGCCGCCAGATGGTGAAGGAGTCCCAGAGGGCGGAGTCGGAGACCGCCCGCGGGTAGCCGATCCGGGTCAGGAAGGCGGCGGTGTCGGCGCCGACGACGAGGCTGCGCGGGCCTTCGGGGCAGAGCCCGGAGCCCTCGTCCAGGACGATGGTCGGCACCTCGTGCCGGGCGAGGGCGAGGGCCAGGGCCAGACCGACCGGTCCGGCCCCGACCACGATCACCGGGTCCATGAGGGGACCTCCGGGCACGAACCGGCCGATCGGCCGGCGTCAGTTACCGCTGCCGCATATGCCGCGTGGATGCTCCCGGGAGGTGTCACGAAGAGCAATGCAACAGTTCACCTGCGTGTCCGTCAAGCAGCAGCTGAAGTGCGCCGGTTCGCGCCGCGACGACCACGGGCCTCGATCCAGCGCGCGAGCGCGGTCAGCAGGAGGCACATGACGATGTAGATCGGACCGATCACGAGCACCACCGGGATGTAGGGGAACCCGGCGGCGTTCAGCGGCTGGCTGGCGATCTTCTTGCCGATGAACAGCAGCTCGTTGTAGGTGATGATGTACCCGAGCGAGGTGTCCTTGAGGGTGACGACCAGCTGGCCGATCATCGTGGGCAGCATCGAGCGCACGGCCTGCGGCACCAGGATGCCGCTCATCACCTGGGTCTTGCGCATGCCGAGGGCGTACGCCGCCTCACCCTGACCGCGCGGGACGGCGTTGACGCCGCTCCGGATGATCTCCGCCTGGACCGAGCCGTTGTAGAGCGTGAGCCCGAGCACGAGCGCCCACATCGGGTCCTTGGCGAAGAACGCGTAGTAGAGGGCGACGATCAGGATCAGCAGCGGCATCGCCCGGAAGAACTGGACGAAGCCGACGCAGAGCCAGCGGACCGGCCGGTGGTCGGAGAGCTGCCCGGCGGCCAGCAGCGCGCCGAGGGTGAGCGAGAACGCCGCGGCGAGGCCGAAGGCCTTCAGGGTGGCCAGCAGGCCGTCCAGGATCATCTGCTGGACGGTGTTGTACTGGAACGCGTCCCACATGTCCGCGTCGAACTGGCCGTTGTCGGCGAGCGCGCTGAAGACGTACCAGAGGAGGCCGGCGACGCCGATCAGCGAGAGGACGCCGAACAGGCGGTAGCGGGAGCGGGCCCTGGGGCCGGGGGTGTCGTAGAGGACACTGGCCGTCGCGGGGCGCTGGAACAGACTCATGCGCCCACCTCGCTGCGCTCGGCAGGGGCATTCGCCCGTGCGCACCTCTTGATGATTCGCTCGCTGCGCTCACTCATGCGCCCACCTCGCTGCGCTCGGCAGGGGCGTTCGCCCGTGCGCACCTCTTGATGATTCGCTCGCTGCGCTCGCTCATCGGGCCACCGCCAGTCGGGATTCCAGGAAGCGGAAGAACGTGGCGACCGTCGCGCTGATCAGCAGGTAGGCGCAGGCCACCCAGAAGAAGATCGCGAAGATCGAGTAGCCGCGCTCGGAGAAGGTCTGCTGGGAGCTGTACAGCTCGGCGACGCTGAACGCGCCGGCGATCGCCGAGTTCCTCGGCAGGGCGATGAACACGCTGCTCATCGGCGCCAGGACGGTCCGGGCGGCCTGCGGCAGGACGACCAGCGTGAGAGTCTGGCCGAAGGTCATGCCCAGGCTGCGGGCGGCCTCCGCCTGGCCGAGCGGCACGGTGTTGATGCCGGAGCGGATCACCTCGCAGACGAACGAGGCCGTGTACCCGCCGAGCGCCAGCACCGCGAAGGTCATGTGGCTGAAGTGCACACCCAGCGGCGGCAGGCCGAAGGTGACGGCGAAGAACAGCAGGGTCAGCGGGGTGTTGCGGAAGAGCGTCACCCAGGTGGTGCCGAAGGCGCGCAGGACCGGCACCGGGGAGACCCGGAAGGCCGCCAGCAGGGTGCCCAGCAGCAGGGCGAGCAGTGCGCTGAGGGCACTCAGCTCGATCGTCTGCAGGAAGCCGTCGCGGAACAACGCGAAGTTGTCGTCCTCGAACAGGAACCCCATCCGGCGGCCCTCCTCTCAATCAGGGTCGGGAATGTCGTGCGGAGGGCGGATCAGTAGCGGTCGAGGGCCGGGACGTCCGGCGCGGCGGAGCCGGAGGCACCGAGGGTCGCGTCGTACGCCTTCTTCCAGTCGCCGTTGTCCTCGTGGGCCTTGAGGGCGTCGCTGATGGCGTTGCGCAGCACCGTGTCGTCCTTGCCGAGGCCGACGCCGTAGTTCTCCTTGGTGAACGGCTTGCCGACGACCTTGAGCTTGCCGGCGTACTTGGAGGCGTAGCCCTTGAGGATGGCGTCGTCGGTGGTGACGGCGTCGACCTCGCCGGAGAGGAGCTTCTCGACGCAGGCCGAGTAGGTGTCGAACTGCGTGATCTTCGGGTTGTACTGCTGGATGTTCTTGATCGAGGTCGAGCCGGTGGCGGTGCAGACGTTCTTGCCGCCCACGCTCTCCGGGCCGGTGATCGAGGTGTTGTCCTGCTTCACCAGCAGGTCCTGGCCGGCGATGTAGTACGGGCCGGCGAAGGAGACGGTCTTCTTGCGCTCGTCGTTGATGCTGTAGGTGCCGACGTAGAAGTCGATCTGGCCCTTCTGGATGGCGGGCTCGCGCTGCGAGGAGACCAGGGTCTGCCACTTGATCTGCTGGGGGGTGAAGCCCAGGTCGGCGGCGATCATCTTGGCGATCTCGATGTCGAAGCCGCTGCGGTCGCCGCTGGCGACGTCCTCCCAGCCGAGGTTCGGCTGGTCGGCCTTGGCGCCGATGATCAGCTGGCCGCGCTTCTTGGCCTCGGCGATGACCGGCGAGTCGACCTTGGCGTCCGTCTTGACCGTGTAGGCCGGGAGCTTGGGGGCGTTGCTCGCGCTGGCGGCGGCACCGGGGGTGCCGTCCTTGCCGCAGGCGGCGGTGGCGGTGAGCGCGACGGCACAGAGCGCGACGGCGAGGGTGCGGGAAGTCCTCATGAGGGCGTTCTCCTGGGGCTGGGCCGCGGTTTCAACCGGGCTCTGGAGTCTGGAAGTCGTGCGCGGGCAGGGCCGATCGGCACTGTTGCCGGAGGCGGCCCCGCGTGGTCTCGAAGCGTCAGTGGTGCAGGATCTTCGAGAGGAAGTCCTTGGCGCGGTCGGAGCGCGGCGCCGTGAAGAAGGCATCGGGGGTGTTCTGCTCGACGATCTTGCCGTCGGCCATGAACAGCACGCGGTTGGCGGCGGAGCGGGCGAAGCCCATCTCGTGGGTGACCACGACCATCGTCATGCCCTCGGCGGCCAGTCGGCGCATGACCTCCAGCACCTCGTTGACCATCTCCGGGTCGAGCGCCGAGGTGGGCTCGTCGAAGAGCATCACCTTGGGCTTCATGGCCAGTGCGCGGGCGATCGCCACGCGCTGCTGCTGGCCGCCGGACAGCTGGGCGGGGAACTTGTCCGCCTGCGCGCCGACACCGACGCGGTCCAGCAGTTCCCGGGCGGTCTTCTCGGCCTGCGGGCGGGGCACCTTGCGCACCTTGACCTGGCCGATGACGACGTTCTCCAGCACGGTCTTGTGCGCGAAGAGGTTGAAGCTCTGGAACACCATGCCGACCTCGGCGCGCAGCCGGGCCAGCTCCTTGCCCTCGGCGGGCAGCGGCCGGCCGTCGATCGTGATCGTGCCGGAGTCGATGGTCTCCAGCCGGTTGATCGTCCGGCAGAGCGTGGACTTGCCCGAACCGGACGGGCCGATCAGCACGACCACCTCGCCCTGGGCGATCTGCAGGTCGATGTCCTGCAGGACGTGCAGCGCGCCGTAGTGCTTGTTGACGTTGTTCAGCACGACCAGTGGGGCGGCTGCGGGGGTGGAGTCCTGGACCGGGCTCTCGGTCATCGCGCCTGCTCCCTCTGTATCGGATCGTGCCTACCTGAGAAGTCTCAACTCCCTTGGGAGGCAATGGTGGTGCAAATCCGGGAGCCGCGACCGGCGGAGCCGCAGCCCCCGGTGGGCCGACCATAGGAGCCCTGACCGCGCGCCGTCAGCCGATCTGAGCGGAACTTGAGGATCACGAAACGGCCACACGCTCGGTACGTACTGTTCGCGAACGCGTCGACGGGGCATGTCACAGCGGGAATCCGCGCCGGTGCTCCCCGTCCCCCACGAGCCCGGTGCGCGGTCGAACCTGGCGCAGGACCGTCCGCTGGCCCATACTGCGCAGGACCGGGCCGGACCGATCGGCCCGGCGATCACCGGTGATCACGTGGGGGAAGGAGGAGAACAGGATGCGACTGCTGCTCGTCGAGGACGACGAACGCGTGGCCGCCGCGCTCGTCGCGGTACTGGGCCGGCACGGCTTCCAGGTCCGGCACGCGCGAAGCGGGCACGAGGCCCTGGACGCCCTGGTGCCGGACGGCAACGATCCGTACCGGGTGGTGCTGCTCGACCTCGGCCTGCCCGATCGCGACGGCTTCGAGGTGTGCAGCCGGATCAGGGCCGGCAGCGGTGTGCCCGTGATCATGGTCACTGCCCGCGCCGACGTCCGCTCCCGGATCCACGGCCTCAACCTGGGCGCCGACGACTACGTCACCAAGCCGTACGACATGGGCGAGCTGCTCGCCCGCATCCACGCGGTGGCCCGCCGCGGCGCCGCCCCCTCCTCGGCGTCGGTGCCCGCGCCCGACGCCGTGCCGCAGCAGCGCGGCCCGCTGGAGTCCCGCGGCATCCGGATCGACCGGGAGCGCCGCCGGGTCAGCGTGGACGGCCGCGACGTGCCGCTCACCCGCAAGGAGTTCGACCTGCTCGCCCTGCTCGCGCAGAGCCCCGGCGTGGTCTACCGGCGCGAGCAGATCTTCAGCGAGGTCTGGCGCAGCGGCTGGGAGGGCAACGGGCGCACCCTGGAGGTGCACATCGGCTCGCTGCGCAACAAGCTCGCGCTGCCCGGCCTGGTCGAGGCCGTCCGCGGCGTCGGCTACCGCCTGATCCCCGAGTCCCCGGCGCCCGCCGCTGCGGACCCGGCCCCGAACGCCCCCGCGGAGCACTGACCGCACGTGCGCACCCGCCTGCTCGGCATCCTGATCGCCCTCATGCTCTGCGTCCTGGCCGCCCTGGGGCTGCCGCTCGCGGCGGCGGTCGCGGCGGCCGAGCAGACCAGGGTCGTCGTCGACCGGCTCGACGACGCCGCCCGCTTCGCCCAGGACCTGCCCACCTCCGGCGCCGCCGACTCGGCGCGCAAGGGCGATCCGGAACCCGCCCCCGGGGACCTCAGCCGACAGCACTCGATCGACGCCGAGGTCCGCCGCTACTTCGACCTCTACGGCGTGCGCCTGGGCATCTTCCAGCGCGACGGCCTGCCGATCGCCGCCGCGCCCGCCGACTGGCGGGTGCCCACCGCCGGCTGGGGCGCCCAGGCCTTCCAGGAGGCGCTGGACGGGCGGCGCAGCCACAACCCGCCGCAGGTCTGGCCGTGGACGCCGGACCGGACGATCACCGTCGCCGCCCCGGTGGTGCGCGACGGCGACGTGGTCGCGGTGGTGCTGAGCGAGTCCCCCACCGGGGCGCTGCGCACCCGGGTGCTGCACAAGTGGCTGGTGCTGGTCGCGGGCGAGGCCGCCGCGATGATCGTCGCCGTGCTGCTGGCCGTCCGGCTCACCGAATGGGTGCTGCGTCCCGTGCGCACCCTGGACCGGGCCACCCACGACATCGCCACCGGCCGGATGGCCGCCCGGGTCGCCCCCGGCGGCGGCCCGCCCGAACTGCAGCGCCTGGCGCGCTCCTTCAACGAGATGGCGGACCACGTGGTGCTCGCCATGGACCAGCAGAAGGCCTTCGTCGCGGACGCCTCCCACCAGCTGCGCAACCCGCTCTCGGCACTGCTGCTGCGGGTCGAGGTGCTCGGCCTGGAGCTGCCCGAGGGCCACGAGGAGGAGCTCAGCGGCGTACGGGAGGAGGGCACCCGGCTCGCCCGGGTGCTGGACGACCTGCTCGGGCTGGCCACCGCCGAGCACGCCCGCCCCGAACCGGAGCGCACCGACCTGGCCGAGCTCACCCTGGCCCGGGTGGACGCCTGGCGGCCGGTCGCCGAGCAGCGCGGGATCGCACTGCGCTGGGACGGTCCGGCGCTGGCGGTCGGCATGGCGGACCCGATCGGCTTCGGCTCGGCCCTGGACGCCGTGGTGGACAACGCGCTCAAGTTCGGCCCGGCCGGCAGCGAGGTGCGCCTGCGGGTCTCGGTGCGCCGGGACGAGGTCGCGGTCACCGTCACCGACGCCGGGCCCGGCCTCACCGAGGACGAGCTGGCCCGGGCCGGCGACCGCTTCTGGCGCAGCCCCCGGCACCAGAACGTGGACGGCTCCGGGCTGGGCCTGTCCATCGCCCGCACGCTGCTGGCGGCCGGCGGCGGCTCGCTGGGCTTCGCGCCGGTCAAGCCGACCGGGCTCGCGGTGACGCTGGCGGTGCCGCGGCCGGAGAAGTAGCCGGGCCCGGTGGCCGGTGCCGGGCGCGCCCCGTCAAGGGCGGGGCATCGTCAAGGGCGGGGCGTCGTCACGGGCCGGGGGCACCGTCAGGGCTTCACCGAGCGGTAGTAGCGCGCCGCGCCCGTGTGCAGCGGGAGCGGGTCGGTGTAGACGGCGGTGCGCAGGTCGACCAGCTGGGCGGCGTGCACCTGGGCGCCGATCTGGTCGCGGCTGTCGATCACCGCGCGGGTCATGCCCTCGACCAGGTCCGGGTCCGCGTCGTCCCGGGTGATCAGCAGGTTGGGCACGGCCACCGTGGCCACGGCGTCCTTGGGCTCGGCGTTCGGGTAGGTGCCCGTGGGCATGGTGGCCGCCCGGTAGGCGTCGGTGCCGCCGCCCTCGGCCTTGTGCAGCGCCTCGGAGAGGTCGCTCAGCGGCACGATCCGGATCTTGACGTGGTCGGAGAGGTCGGTGAGCGCGCTGGTGGGCAGGCCGCCGGACCAGAAGAACGCGTCCAGCTCGCCCGTGCGCAGGTCGTCGGCGGCCTCGCCGACCCCCTTCGGCACCGGGACGATGTCCCGCTCCGGGTCCAGCCCGGCCGCGGCCAGCAGCCGCTTGGTCACCAGGTTCACCCCGGACTGCGGCAGGCCGACGCCGACCCGCAGGCCCTTGAGGTCGGCGGTGCGGTGCACCGGGGAGGAGGCCGGGACGATCAGCTGCAGGTAGTCGTCGTAGAGCCGGGCGATCGCCCGCAGCCGGCCCTTGTCCGGGCCCTGGTAGTCGGCGACCGCGTCGGCGGTGGCGATCGCGAAGGTGTCCCGGCCGGTGATCACCCGGTTGAGGTTCTCTATCGAGCCCTCGGTGTTGTCCAGGGCCAGCCGCACCCCCGGCATCGTCCCGGAGACGTGTGCCTGCAGCAACTGCCCGTACCGGTCGTAGACGCCGCGCTGCACGCCGGTGGCGAAGCGGACCTCCCCGCGCGGGTACCCGGGCGAGCGGCCCGCCGACAGCCACCAGCCGCCGAAGCCGGCGACCAGCAGCACCAGCACCAGCACCGTCCGCCACAGCGGGCTGCGCGCCGCGGTGCGGACGGCGGCGCCGAGGCGGGACGGGGTGGTGGGGGCCATGCAGGGATACTGCCAGGCGCTCCGGCCGAACGGGAGTGGAACGGGACGGGGAATGTTCGGTGAAAGGGCTGGGGAGGCTCCCGGGACGGGACGGGGAAGCTTCGGGAAAACCGCTGCGCGGCTGCCCGTACCCTGGTCTGGTGAGCGGTGAGAGCGGATTGAAGAGCTACAAGGTCGTCACGCACGGCTGTCAGATGAACGTCCACGACTCCGAGCGGCTGTCCGGGCTGCTGGAGGAGGCGGGCTACGTCAAGGCCGGGCCCGAGGGCGACCCGGACCTGGTGGTGTTCAACACCTGCGCGGTGCGCGAGAACGCCGACAACAAGCTGTACGGCAACCTCGGCCAGCTGGCGCCGGTCAAGAGCCGCCACCAGGGCATGCAGATCGCCGTCGGCGGCTGCCTGGCCCAGAAGGACCGCGACACCATCGTCAAGCGCGCCCCCTGGGTCGACGTGGTGTTCGGCACCCACAACATCGGGCACCTGCCGGCGCTGCTGGAGCGGGCCGCGATCGAGCGCAAGGCCCAGGTCGAGATCCTGGAGTCGCTGGAGACCTTCCCCTCCACCCTCCCGACCCGCCGCGACTCCGCGTACGCCGCCTGGGTCTCGATCTCGGTCGGCTGCAACAACACCTGCACCTTCTGCATCGTCCCCGCGCTGCGCGGCAAGGAGGAGGACCGCCGCCCCGGCGACGTCCTCGCCGAGATCGAGGCGCTGGTGGACGAGGGCGTCATCGAGGTCACCCTGCTCGGCCAGAACGTCAACGCCTACGGCTCCGACCTGGGCGACCGCGAGGCCTTCTCCAAGCTGCTGCGCGCCGCCGGGCAGGTCGAGGGCCTGGAGCGGATCCGCTTCACCTCGCCGCACCCGCGCGACTTCACCGACGACGTGATCGCCGCGATGGCCGAGACGCCGAACGTGATGCACCAGCTGCACATGCCGCTGCAGTCCGGCTCGGACCGCGTGCTCAAGGCGATGCGCCGCTCCTACCGCCAGGAACGCTTCCTCGGGATCATCGCGAAGGTCCGCGAGGCGATGCCGGACGCGGCGATCTCCACCGACATCATCGTGGGCTTCCCCGGCGAGACCGAGGAGGACTTCGAGGACACCATGCACGTCGTCCGCGAGGCCCGCTTCACCAACGCCTTCACCTTCCAGTACTCCAAGCGCCCCGGCACCCCGGCGGCGGAGATGGAGGACCAGGTGCCGAAGGAGGTCGTGCAGGCCCGCTACGACCGCCTGATCGCCCTCCAGGAGGAGATCTCCTGGGAGGAGAACAAGAAGCAGGTCGGGCGGACCCTGGAGATCCTGGTCGCCGAGGGCGAGGGCAAGAAGGACGACCAGACCCGGCGCCTCTCCGGCCGGGCGCCCGACAACCGCCTGGTCCACTTCACCAAGCCCGAGGAGCCGGTGCGCCCGGGCGACATGGTGACCGTCGAGATCACCTACGCCGCCCCGCACCACCTGCTGGCCGAGGGCCCGACGCTCGCGGTGCGCCGCACCCGGGCCGGTGACGCCTGGGAGAAGCGCCAGGCCAAGCCCGCCGCCAAGCCGGCCGGTGTGATGCTCGGACTGCCGTCCGTCGGCGCCCCGGCCGCGCTGCCCCTGGCGGCGCCGGCGGGCGGGGCCTGCTGCGGCGACTGACGCGCTGCCCGTACCGGCGGCCCGGTGGGACTCCCGAGTCCCGCCGGGCCGCCGTCGTCGTTGGCTAGAGTGATCCACATGCTGGTAGCCGCCGCCGTGTGCCCCTGTCCGCCGCTGCTCGTCCCGGAGGTCGCCGCCGGGGCGGCGAGCGAGCTGGACGCGCTGCGCGCCGCCTGCGACGAGGCGCTGGCGGCGCTGGTCGCGGCCGGGCCGCAGCTGGTCGTGGTGGTCGGCACCGGGCCGGAGGCCGAGGTGTGGACCGAGGGCGGGGCCGGCTCCTTCCACCGCTACGGGGTGCCGCTGGTCGCCAAGCTGCCGGGGGAGCGGGTGGAGGGGCCGGAGCTGGCGCCCTCCCTGACCGTCGGCGCCTGGCTGCTGGAGCGCGCCGGGGTGACCCTGCCGACGCACGCCTGCGCGGTGCCCGCCGACGCCCCGGCCGACCGGATGCTCGGCCTCGGCCAGGGCCTGGCCGGGCTCGCCGACCGGGTCGCCCTGCTGGTGCTCGGCGACGGCAGCGCCTGCCGCTCGGTGAAGGCGCCCGGCTACCTGGACGAGCGGGCCGAGGGCTTCGACGCGGCGCTGGCCGCCGCCCTGGGCTCGGCCGACCTGCCCGCCCTGGCCGCGCTGGACGCGGGCCTGGCCGCCGAGCTCAAGGCCGGGGGACGGGCGCCCTGGCAGGTGCTGGCCGGCGCCGCGGAGGGCGCCGGCCTGACCGGGCGGCTGGGCTACCAGGAGGCGCCGTACGGGGTCGGGTACTTCGTGGCGTCCTGGTCCTGACGCGCGTCAGGACCGCGGGGGCTGCCCCGGCTCGCCCGGCTTCGGCTTGTGGGCGAAGTCGCCGACGGCGTCCTTGGCCTTGTCGGCACCGTGCTCGATCTTGTCGCTGTACTTGCCCTTGGTCGCCTTGTCGATCGCGCCGCCGGCCTTGTCCACGGCCCGCTCGATCTGGTCGCTGTGCTTGCCGGCCAGCTCGCTGGCCTTCTCCTTGAACTCCTCGGCCTTGCCCTTGAGGTTGTCCATCAGACCCATGGCGGTCTCACCCTTCCCTGTCGTCCGTCGGTCCCCGTCCCCTGCACAACGTCCGTACCCCGCGAGGCGTTCGCAAACCGGGCATCACCTGGGGAAACGGCCGGAAGCGGTCCGGAGGAGGGCCCCGGGAACGGTCCCGTCGTCGCGCCGCGGCGGGCGACCGGCAGCCCGGTCCCCGGCGCCGCGCGGGTTTTGCGAGACTGGAACGGTGAGCAGCCTCCGCACCCCGCGTGTCATCTCGATCGTCGGCGCGACCGCCGCCGGCAAGTCCGACCTGGCCGTCGCCCTCGCCCGCAGCCTCGACGGCGAGGTGATCAACACCGACTCGATGCAGCTGTACCGGGGCATGGACATCGGCACCGCCAAGCTCACCGTGGACGAGCGCGGCGGAGTGCCGCACCACCTGATGGACGTCTGGGACGTCACCGAGGCCGCCAGCGTCGCCGAGTTCCAGCGGCTGGCCCGGGCCGAGATCGACCGGCTGCTCGCCGCCGGGCGCACGCCCGTCCTGGTCGGCGGCTCCGGGCTGTACGTCCGGGCGGCGATCGACGAGATGGAGTTCCCCGGCACCGACCCGCAGGTGCGGGCCCGACTGGAGGCCGAGCTGGCGGAGGCCGGCCCGTACGTGCTGCACCGGCGGCTTTCCGAGCTGGACCCGGCCGCCGCCGAGGCGATCCTGACCAGCAACGGGCGGCGGATCGTCCGGGCGCTGGAGGTCATCGAGATCACCGGCCTGCCGTTCACCGCCAACCTGCCGACCAACACCGCCGTCTACGACGCCGTGCAGATCGGCGTCGCCGTGCCGCGCCCCGAACTGGACGAGCGGATCGCGCTGCGGGTCGACCGGATGTGGGAGGCCGGGCTGCTCGACGAGGTGCGGGCGCTGGAGCGGATCGGGCTCCGGGAGGGGAAGACCGCCTCCCGGGCGCTCGGCTACCAGCAGGTGCTCGACCACTTCGCCGGCGAGTGCACCGAGGACGAGGCGCGGGCCGAGACCGTCCGGGCCACCAAGCGCTTCGCCCGCCGCCAGGAGTCCTGGTTCCGCCGGGACGACCGGATCAACTGGCTCTCCCGACCGGCCGGCACCGACCCCTCGGAGCTGCTCGGGCGCTCCCTCGAACTGATCGAGCGTCAGGGAGTTCCGGCCGTCTAGGACGGGTTCCGGCCAATTCGGCGGTGCACCTGCGCGCGCAGGTGGGCGTGCAGGACGAACCGGCGGTCACGGCCCGATCACGTGATGGCCACGGATCACCCGCCGACCCCGGTCAGGCCCGGAACGCCCCCCTGGACATGCCATCATCGATGCCATAGGGGTCGGCCGAACGGGCCGACCGTGCCCGGCCGCGAGTCCGCTCGTGTCGAACAGTCAGGGGAGGCCGTGTGTCGACGGGTACCGGCCCCGAGCCCGGTCAGAGCGGGAGCGTCACCGCGCCGGCCGAGGAGTTCGACGAGTCGACGATGGGCGACCTCCCCGTGCTGACCGGACTGGAGGCGCCGACCTCGTACGCGGCCGCGGTGCCCGCCCTGGACACCCGCACCCCGCCCGGCGGCGCGGTGCACGAGCGGGAGATCCGCCCGCTGCGCCGACTGCGCTGGTGGCAGACGCTGCCGATCGCCCTGATGGGCACCCTCGGCTCGCTGATGTTCGCCTTCCCGCTCGCCTTCGGCTCGGCCGGCGCGCGCGCCACCATGGTCGGGATGCTCGGGCTGCTGCTCACCGCCGCCTCGGTCGGCTGGGGCGCGATGGCCGCCCGGCACGCGGGCTACACGTGGCCCGGGCTGCCGCGCCGGGGCTCCGGGCAGCGGGCCGGCTGGAAGGCGATCGTGGTCTACACCCTGATCGCGCTGACCGCGTGCGCGCTCGCGGTCTGGCGGGTCGCCTACCTGCGCTGAGCGCCTCCGCCCGGCTCAGTACCATCGGGAGGGTGAGCACATCCTCTCCCCGGCACGACGGCATCCCCTTCTTCAAGGGGCACGGCACCCAGAACGACTTCGTCATCATCCCGGACCCGGACGGCGCGCTGGAGATCGGTCCCGAGACCGTCGCCGCGCTGTGCGACCGGCGGGCCGGCATCGGCGGGGACGGGCTGCTGCGCGTGGTGCGCTCGGCCGCCGACCCGGCCGCCAGGGGGATGGCCGACCGGGCCGAGTGGTTCATGGACTACCGCAACTCCGACGGCAGCATCGCCGAGATGTGCGGCAACGGCCTGCGGGTCTTCGCCCGCTTCCTGGTCGAGGCCGGCCTGGCCAAGCCCGGCGAGCTGGCCGTCGCGACCCGCTCCGGGGTGCTCACCGCGACGGTCGCGGAGGCCGCCGAGGACGGCACGCCCGGCGACGTCACCATCGACATGGGCCGCGCCCGGCTGCCCGGGCCGGACGGCATCGAGGTCACGGTCGGCGAGCGGCGCTGGCCGGCGCTGAACGTCAACATGGGCAACCCGCACGCGGTGGCCTTCGTGGAGAGCCTCGACCACGCCGGGAAGCTGGTCGACGCGCCGCTCACCAGCCCGGAGGGCGTCTACCCGGAGGGCGTCAACGTCGAGTTCGTGGTGGACCGCGGGCCGCGGCACGTCGCGATGCGGGTGCACGAGCGCGGCTCGGGCGAGACCCGCTCCTGCGGCACCGGGGCCTGCGCGGTCGCGGTGGCCGCCATCCGCCGGGACGGCGTCGACCCGGCCGTCACCGGCGAGTCCGTCGCGTACACCGTGGACGTGCTGGGCGGCCGACTGGTCATCACCGAGCACCCGGACGGCGGGGTGCAGATGGCCGGGCCGGCGGTGATCGTGGCCGAGGGACGGCTGGACGGGCGCTGGTGGGAGTCCGTGCACCGCGGCTGACGGCCCGGTTTGCCCAATTCGTGCGGTGACGAATCCCCCCGATCGGGTGATACCGGTCGCGGACGGGAACCACGGCGTCGCGGAACGTGCTCTGCTCGGTAGCATGGACCACCGGGTCGATCACCCCTGGGAGGGGTAGCAGGATCACCCCCTCTGGAGGGGCCGCGCCCGGCGACGTTGCCGGAGGTGCCGATGACCATCGAAGCCGGGCAGTCCCTGACGGGGCAGCCGACGACCGTACGGCAGGCCGGGGCCAGGAGGCCCCTCGGAGAGCTCGGCCGGGCAGCCCTCGGCCGGGCCGGCCGGGCCGCGTTACTGGCCACCGGGCGGCCGCCCGTGCCGGACGCCCTGGAACCGCTCGTCCGGGTGCACCGCCGGCACCACCCGCAGGCCGACCTCGGCCTGCTCGCCCGGGCGTACCGGCTCGCCGAGGCCAGCCACCGCGGCCAGAAGCGCAAGAGCGGCGAGCCGTACATCACCCACCCGCTGGCCGTCACCATGATCCTGGCCCAACTCGGCGCCGGGACCACCACCCTGGTCGCCTCGCTGCTCCACGACACCGTCGAGGACACCGAGTTGACCCTGGACCAGGTGGGCGCGAGCTTCGGGCCCGAAGTCGCCTACCTGGTCGACGGGGTGACGAAGCTGGAGAAGGTCGACTTCGGCGCCGCCGCCGAGGCGGAGACCTTCCGCAAGATGCTGGTCGCCACCGGGGACGATGTCCGGGTGATGGTGATCAAGCTGGCCGACCGGCTGCACAACATGCGCACCATCCGGCACATGAAGCCGGCCAGCCAGGTGCGGATCGCCAAGGTCACCCGGGACGTGCTGATCCCGCTGGCCGAACGGCTCGGCATCCAGGTGCTCAAGGCGGAGCTGGAGGACATCGTCTTCGCCACCCTGCACCCCGAGGAGCACGCCCGCACCCGCGCCCTGATGGCCGGTCACGAGGCGGGGTCGGACACCGTGCTGGAGCCCTTCGCCCGGCAGCTGGCCCGCCAGCTGGCCGAGGCCGGGGTGGCCGCCGAGGTGACCGTCCGGCCCCGGCACTGCGTCTCGCTGCACCGGGTGCTGCTCGGACGGACCGGCGCGCCCGGACCGGACGGCCGGCCGCAGGGCCCGCGGCCGGCCGACTTCGGGCGGCTGCTGGTGGTGGTCGAGGAGAACGCGGACTGCTACGCCGTGCTCGGCGAACTCCACACTTGCTGGACGCCGCTGCCCGGGGAGTTCAAGGACTTCGTCGCCGCGCCCAAGTTCAACCTCTACCAGTCGCTGCACACCGCCGTGGCGCTGAGCGGCGGCGCGGTGGTCGAGGTGCTGGTCCGCACCCGCCGGATGCACGACGTCGCCGAGACCGGGGTGGTCGCGCTGGGCGACCCCTCCCCGGCCGCCACCGCCCAGGACGCCGACGAACTGGACCGCACCGACCCGGCCCGGCCGGGCTGGCTCAGCCGACTGCTGGAGTGGCAGCAGGAGACGCCCGACCCGGACGCCTTCTGGTCCGCGCTCACCGCCGACCTGGCCGGCGACCGCGAGATCACCGTGGTGACGGAAGGCGGCGAAACGCTTCAGCTGAGGGCCGGCGCCACCTGCGTGGACGCGGCCTACCTGCTCGGCGAGGAGACCGGCCACCGATGTATCGGGGTCCGGGTCAACGGGCGGCTCAGCGCGCTCTCCACCGTGCTGGAGGACGGCGACCTGATCGCGGTGCTCACCGAGACCCTGCCGGCGGGCGGCGGCCAGCCCTCCGGCCCCGCCCCCGAATGGCTGGCGCACGCCCGCACCCCCGCCGCCCGGCTGGCCATCGAGCGCTGGCTGGCCGACCCGCCGGCCCGGCCGCCGGCCGTCCGCACCGGCCCGGCCGCGGCCCAGCCCGCCCCGCCCGGCCGGCGCACCGCCGAGAAGCGGGCCGCCCCGGTCGCGGTGGCCGGACGGCCCGGGGCGACCGTACGGCTGGCACGCTGCTGCACGCCCGTCCCGCCGGACGAGGTGGCCGGCTACCCGATCCGCGGCGGCGCGGTGGCCGTGCACCGCACCGGTTGCCCGGCGGGGGAGCGGATGCGGGCCGACGGACGGGTCGCGCTGGAGGTCCGCTGGCAGCCGCAGGACGCCCCGGCGGCCGGGCACCGGGCCACCCTGCGGGCCGAGGCGCTGAACCGGCCCCGGCTGCTGGCCGACCTCACGGCGGCGATCTCCGCCCAGGGGGTCGGCATCGTGTCGGCCGAGGTCGAGCCGCCGCAGGAGTCGCGGGTCCGGCACACCTACACCGTCGAACTGCCCGCGCCGGGCGCCCTGCCGGGGCTGATGCGGGCGATGCTGCGGGTCTCCGGGGTGTTCGACGTCAGCCGTCCGCACGGCCCGGCGGGAGGGTAGGCGCCGGCCCGGGGGCACGGCGGGTCGGGCCGGGCCGACCCGCCGCGCTCCGGTGAAATGGGGATGACCCGCCCGCGCCGGGCGTGCGACCATCATGGGGAATTCACGGCCGGTCCGCGGCGTTCCCAGGGCACAGGAGCCCCGGGTGTCACCCGAGGACCCGAGGGGTAGCTCACCCCGCCCGGACGGTAGCCGGGGCGGCAGCTGGGCAGACTCCTGAGGGGACCGTCCGGTCCCCCGAGCCACCCGTACCAGCGAGCCAAAGGACAGAATGACCTCCACGTTCGACACCCGCGACCACGCCGACGCTCCGCGCCGCTTCGACGGTCTGCGGGCGGAAGCCCTCATGGACGAGGACCTCGCGGCCATCGACGAGGACCTCGGCCACCACTACGACGGCGACCAGTACGACCGCAGCGAGCGCGCCGCCCTGCGCCGGGTCGCCGGCCTCTCCACCGAACTCGAAGACGTCACCGAGGTCGAGTACCGCCAGCTCCGCCTGGAGCGCGTGGTGCTCGTCGGCGTCTGGACCGACGGCACCCTGGAGGAGGCGGAGAACTCCATGGCGGAGCTCGCCGCGCTCGCCGAGACCGCCGGCTCCGAGGTGCTGGACGGCGTCATCCAGCGCCGCGACAAGCCCGACGCGGCCACCTACATCGGCTCCGGCAAGGCGAAGGAGCTGCGCGACATCGTCGCCTCCAGCGGCGCCGACACCGTGGTCTGCGACGGTGAGCTCACCCCCGGCCAGCTGATCCACCTGGAGGACGTGGTCAAGGTCAAGGTCGTCGACCGGACGGCCCTGATCCTGGACATCTTCGCCCAGCACGCCAAGTCCCGGGAGGGCAAGGCGCAGGTCTCGCTCGCGCAGATGCAGTACATGCTGCCGCGGCTGCGAGGCTGGGGTCAGTCGCTGTCCCGGCAGATGGGTGGTGGCGGCTCCGGCTCGTCCGGCGGCGGCATGGCCACCCGTGGTCCCGGTGAGACCAAGATCGAGACCGACCGGCGCCGGATCCGCGAGAAGATGGCGAAGCTCCGCAGGGAGATCGCCGACATGAAGAAGGGCCGCGACACCAAGCGCCAGGAGCGCAAGCGCCACCAGGTGCCGTCGGTGGCCATCGCCGGGTACACCAACGCCGGCAAGTCCTCCCTGCTCAACCGGCTCACCGGCGCGGGCGTGCTGGTGGAGAACGCGCTGTTCGCCACCCTGGACCCGACGGTCCGCCGGGCCCAGACCCCGAGCGGGCGGGTCTACACCCTGGCCGACACCGTCGGCTTCGTCCGGCACCTGCCGCACCACCTGGTCGAGGCCTTCCGCTCGACCATGGAGGAGGTCGCCGACGCGGACCTCATCCTGCACGTGGTGGACGGCTCGCACCCCGAGCCGGAGACGCAGCTGGCCGCCGTCCGCGAGGTCATCGTCTCGGTCGACGCACAGAACGTGCCGGAGATCGTGGTGATCAACAAGGCGGACGCCGCCGACCCGCACGTGCTGCAGCGCCTGCTGCGCCGCGAGCCGCACGCCATCGTGGTGTCGGCCCGCAGCGGCGCGGGCATCGAGGAGCTGCTCAAGCTCATCGACGACGAGCTGCCGCGACCGGCCGTCGAGGTGCGGGCCCTGGTGCCCTACACCCAGGGCGCGCTGGTCTCCCGGGTGCACGCGGAGGGCGAGCTGCTCTCCACCGAGCACACCGGCGAGGGCACGCTGCTGCACGCCAAGGTGGCGGCCGAGCTGGCCGCTGAGCTGGAGCACTTCGCGGTGGCCCTGCAGGGCTGACGCGCGAGCGCACGGAGGGCCCCGGACCACAGCGGTCCGGGGCCCTCCGCGTGCTCGCGCGGGTCGTAGGCCGGGGGCCCGTCGGCCGGGGACCGTCGACCGGGGGCTCGCTGACGGGGCCGGCGGACGGGGCTAGCGGACGTTCTTGGCGAAGAAGTCGAAGGCCTGCTTCGCCTGGTCCTGCAGCGAAGGGCCGGCCTGGTACCCGGCCGGACCGCGGTCGCCGATCGCGCCGACGCTGATCAGGTTGGGTTTGCCGTCCCTGGTGACGAACCAGCCGCCGCCACTCGACCCGGCGGTCATGGCGCAGCCGATCACGTACATCGGCGGGCGGGTCGGGTCGAAGGAGAGGCGGCCGGGCGGGACCGGGGAGTCGCAGTGGTCCAGCTCCGTGCCGTCGAAGGGCCGCTCGGCCGGGTAGCCGTAGGCCGCGGCCGCGGTGATCCGGTCGCGCGGGGCGTTGAACCAGACCGGGACCGAGCCGCCGACCGTCTCCTCCAGGGACGCGCCGGAGCCGTTCTCGGCGCGCACCCGCAGGATCCCGTAGTCGAACTGGTTGTGGGCGCCGACGCCGCTCTCCTGGAGCCAGGTCGGCGACACCAGCGCGCGCACCGCCGTCCACCGGCCGTACGGGGCGCTCTGCGCGTCGGAGTGCGGCTTGCCGCGGGCCGCCTGGCCGTCCCGGTTGAAGCCGGGCACGAACACCAGGTTCTTCTGCCAGCCGCCGCCCTTGCCGTCGTGCAGGCAGTGCGCGGCGGTGTAGACGAGGTTGCTGCGCCCGGGGTTGAGCGGGTCGGCGACCACGGTGGCGGAGCAGGCCGCGTCGCCCTGCGGCGTGGTCATGAAGAGCCGGCCGACCACGGCGGTGGCCTGGCCGTACGGGTGCGGCTGGGGCTGGGCCGGGACGGCGGCGGGCGGGCCGTCCCGTTCGACGCCGGCGGCGGCTGGGGCGGTGAGCGAGTACTCCGGGGTGGGCCGGGGCTTGGCGGCGTCCATCCGGGCGGCCGACCAGAAGCCCGCCGCCGTCTCGTTGGCGAACCTGCTGTCGGCGACGTACTTCGTCCAGTCCTCCAGCTTCCAGCCCGTCAGGTCGCCCAGGCTGGTGGGCGCGGAGGTGGGGAGGGCGGGGGGCGGGGCGACCGGCCGGGCGGGACCGTCCGGGCCGCAGCCGGCCGCGGCCAGGGCGGCCGCGGCGAGCAGCGCGGCGACGGCCGTCCTGGCGCGGCGCGCCCGGCTGGTGTTCGTCGGCATGCTGGATCGTCCCCCGTGCTGTGCTGGTGTTTCCGTTCCGCCCCCCGGTGGCGGCTACTGCTTCCTGGAGATCCAGTCCAGGGCCTGCTTGGCGACCGTCTCCAGGTACGGGCCGCTGAGCGAGGTGTGGTCCTGGGTGCCGATCGAGGTGTTGCTGACCAGGGCGGTCTTCCCGTCGGGCATGGTGGCGAACCAGCCGCCGCCGCTGGAGCCCTGGGTCATGTTGCAGCCGATCGTGAGCATCGTCGGGCGCTTGGCGTCGAAGGAGAGCCGGGTCGGCTTGCCGCCGTCGCACTTGTACAGCTCCTGGCCGTCGAACGGCTTGAGCAGCGGGTAGCCGGCGGCCGAGACGTTCAGCTTGTCGCGCGGGGCGTCGAACCACACTGGGACGGCCGAACCGACCGTCTCCTCCAGGGACTTGCCGGTGTCGTTCTGGTTGTGCACGCGCATGACGGCGAAGTCGTACTGGTTGGCGGCGTCGCCGGTGCCGCCGCCCTCGACCATCCACTGCGGCGAGGTGGTGACCTGGTCGGCCCACCAGGTGCCGAGCGGGGCCAGTTCGGACAGCGGTGCGCGCTTGCCGCCGCTGGAGGCGCCCGAGTTGTTGTAGGCGGGCACGAACACCAGGTCCTTGTAGAAGCTGCCGCCCTTGCCCTCGTGCACGCAGTGGCCGGCCGTCCAGACCAGGTTGCTCCGGCCCGGGTGCTGCGGGTCGGCGATCACCGTCGCCGAGCAGTTGCCGCGGCCCCCCTTGGCGGAGAAGAACACCTTGCCGGAGGGCTGCTTGGTGTACGGGCGGGGCAGCGCGACGGCGTTGACCACCGGCGGTTCGGGGTCGGTCACGCCGTCGTCGGTGGCGGGCGCGGGGGTGGCCGGGGCGGGCTTGGTGGCCGGCGGGGCCGGCTCGGCGGGCTTGGAGTCGCCCATCGTGTCCGGGTCCCAGAAGTCCTTCACCACCGGGTTGTCGAAGACGTGCTTGGACGCCCACTTGTCCCAGTCCTCGAACTTCCACTTCTTCAGGTCGTCCCAGCTCCTCGGCAGGCCCTCCAGCAGGCTGGTCGGCAGACCGGAGGGGAGGGTGATCCCGCCGATCACGCCACCCCCGCCGCTGCCGCCGGTCGCCGCGGCCGAGGACGGCGGCGGCGCGGCGCTGCCCGGGCCGTCACCCGCCGGGCCGTCCGGCCCGCAGGCGCTCGCGGCGAGCAGGGTTCCGGCGACCACGGCGGCGGCCAGGGCTGATCGGTGGATCGTAGGCATCTGTGCGCTTCCCCCTGTGCTCGGTCGGTTCTGTGCTGGGTCGGTCTGTTCCGGGCCGGTCTTCGCATGGTCGTGCCGGGCCCGGCCGGTGTCGGCCTGCCCGGTGACGGCCCGGCCGGTGTCGGCCCGTCCGGTGACGGGTCGTCCGTGCGCGGCCGGTCCGCCGTGGGCGGGCCCGCCGTCCTGGAGTCTTCCATCGCGGACGAGGACGACCGTGTCCGCCCCCCGGTTGCGGGCCCGTCAGGAGGTCGCCGGTCCGTGACGCGGGACCGTCGGCTCGTTGGCACAGCAGGGCATTTCGCCCCGATGGTGGACAATCCCCGATCTTCACCCGGACGAGTGAGCCGTCCTTGTGATCACCCCTCAGGGATAGGTAACCCTTACCTGACGCGACGGTGAGAGCGCTCGCCGACCCCTCCACCACAGTGCGCGTCCGCACCCCCACGCGCCCCAAGGAGCAGCCTTGAGCACCGCCCTCACCGGAGCCCCGCCCGAACCGCCGCAGCCGGCGGAGCCCGTGCGCGAGGAGCACCAGCCCGGGCCCGACCCGCTGCTGCACCCCGACCCCGCCGTCGCCGCCGAACAGGCCGCCGTGGAAGCCCTGTTGCGCTGCTGGACGCGGGAGACCGGGGCCCGGCCCGGCCCGGACGGCCGGCTGCGGATCGCCGTCCTCGGCGGCGCCGCCCGGCTCACCGCCCCGGTCCGCTACTGGTCGCCCGGCGGCTGGCACCGCTTCGGTCCGGCCACCCTCGCGGCCGGCGCGGGCGGCGTCGTGGCGGAGGGGGCCGACGCCCCGGTGGACGCCGTCACCGCCGCCGCGCTGCTCGCCGCCGCGGCCGCCGAGCGACCCGACCCCGGACAGGTCGCCGACCTCGCCGCCCGGGTCGCCGACTCGGTCGTCCGCACCGCCGAGATCCTCGCGCACCGCCGCACCGCCGCCGTGCCCGGCGGACCGGAGCGCTCGCACTTCCTCGCCGCCGAGCAGTCCCTGCTCCTGGGCCACCCGCTGCACCCCACCCCGAAGAGCCGCGACGGGCTCGGCCCCGCGCAGAGCGCCGCCTACTCGCCCGAACTGCACGGCTCCTTCCAACTCCACTGGTACGCCGTGGACCGCGAGCTGCTCGCCGCGGGATCCGCCGTCGCCGAGAGCGCCGACCGGCTCACCGCCGGGCTGCTCGACGGCCGCCTCGCCCTGCCGCCCGGCACCGCAGCCCTGCCCCTGCACCCCTGGCAGGCCCGCGAGCTCGCCCACCGCCCGGCCGTCGCCGCGCTGCTCGCCGACGGACTGCTGCACGACCTCGGCCCGGCCGGCGAACCCTGGCACCCCACCTCCTCGGTGCGCACCGTCTACCGGCCCGGCACCCCCTGGATGCTCAAGCTCTCGCTCGGCCTGCGGATCACCAACTCCCGCCGGGAGAACCTGCGCAAGGAACTGCACCGCGGCCTGGAGATGCACCGGCTGCTGGAGAGCGGCCTGGCCGCCGAGTGGCGGGCCGCCCACCCCGGCTTCGACATCGTCCGCGACCCGGCCTGGATCGGCGTCGACCACCCGGCGCTCGGCGACCCGGGCGGCCTGGACACCGTGCTGCGCGCCCAGCCCTTCGCCCCCGCCGAGCGCGCGCTGTGCGTCGCCGGACTGGTCGCCGAACAACCGCTCGGCACCGGCGACACCGTGCCCTCCCGGCTCGGCGACACCCTGCGGACGCTCGCCGCGCGCTGCGGCCGCCCGCTGCCGACGGTGACGGCCGAATGGTTCCTGCGCTACCTGGACGCCGTGGTGCTCCCCATCCTGTGGCTGGACGGCCGGGGCGGCATCGCCCTGGAGGCGCACCAGCAGAACAGCCTCGTCCTGCTGGACGCCGACGGCTGGCCGAGCGGCGGCCGCTACCGCGACAACCAGGGCTACTACTACCGGGAGAGCGCCGCCGAACGGCTCACCGCCCGGCTGCCCGGCCTCGGCGCCGACAGCGACACCTTCCTGCCGGACCCGGTCATCGACCACCACTTCGCCTACTACCTCGGGATCAACCACGTCCTCGGCCTGATCGGCGCCCTCGGCTCCCAGCGGCTGGCCGACGAGACGGTGCTGCTGGCCGCGCTGCGCCGGTTCCTGGCCGGACCGCGGGTCGCCGCCACCGGCTCGGCGCTGCCCGCCCTGCTGCTGGACGCGCCCACGCTGCCCTGCAAGGCCAACCTGCTCACCCGGATCAACGGCATGGACGAACTGGTCGGCCCGGTCGCCAGCCAGTCCGTCTACGTGGACATCCCCAACCCGGTGGCGGGTGGCTGATGCTGGACGACCTGCCCGGGTGGGGCGCGATCCCCACCCCGGCCGGCGAGTTCCGGCTCAGCCCGGTCCGGCTGCCCGCCGACCTGGAGCTGCTCGCCGGATGGATGAACGACCCCGAGGTCGCGGCCTTCTGGGAGCTCGCCGGGCCGGCGGAGGCCACCGGCCGGCACGTCCGGGCGCAGCTGGACGGCGACGGCCGCAGCGTCCCCTGCCTCGGCCTGCTCGACGGCGAGCCGATGAGCTACTGGGAGGTCTACCGCGCCGACCTCGACCCGCTGGCCGCGCACTACCCGGCCCGGCCGCACGACACCGGCGTCCACCTGCTGCTCGGCCCCGCCGCCAGCCGCGGCCGGGGGCTCGGGGCCGTCCTGCTGGCCGCGCTCGCCGAACGGATCCTGCGCCGCCGCCCGGCCTGCGAGCGGGTCGTCGCGGAACCGGACGTCCGCAACCGGCGCTCGGTCCGGGCCTTCGAACGGGCCGGGTTCCGGGCGGCCGGCGAACTCGACCTGCCCGACAAGCGCGCCGCCCTGATGGTGCGGGCCCGGGCTCCCCGCGCCGTGTAGCCCCGACCCGCGGGGCCCGGGCAGCACCCGACCCGCCCGGGCCGACCACGCCCCGCCCCGACCCCTCCCGGCCCCGACCGATCCGCCCGGCCCGACCGATCCGCCCCCGGCCCCGGCCGATCCGCCCGGCCCCGACCCCGCCTAGGACACCCCGTGGACACCCCAGCACCGCCGCCGCCGTACGACCTGCTCGGCGTCGGCATCGGCCCGTTCAACCTCTCGCTCGCCGCGCTCGCCCAGCCCGTCCCCGGCCTGCGCACGCTCTTCTGCGACCAGCGCCCGGAGTTCCGCTGGCACCACGGGATGCTGGTGGACGGGGCCCGGATGCAGGTGCCGTTCCTCGCCGACCTGGTCTCGCTGGTGGACCCGACCAGCCCGTGGTCCTTCCTCAACTACCTGCGCGAACAGGACCGGCTGTTCCCGTTCTACTTCGCCGAGCGCTTCCAGCTGCCGCGCCGCGAGTACGACCACTACTGCCGCTGGGCCGCCGAGCGGCTGGCCAACTGCCGCTTCGGCACCGAGGTCACCGCCCTGCACTGGGCCGCCGCACCGGGGGAGGAGCCCTGCTACCGGGTCGAGCTGACCGACACCGCGACCGGCCGGCGGTCCACCGTACGGGCCCGCAACCTGGCCCTCGGCGTCGGCACCCGCCCGGTCCTGCCCGACGCCTTCGCCGGCCTCGCCGACCACCCGCGGGCCTTCCACTCCGCCGACTACCTGGACCGCCGCGCCGACCTGGCCGGCGCCCGGGACATCACCGTGATCGGCAGCGGGCAGTCCGGGGCGGAGGTCTTCCTCGACCTGCTCCGCCGCCACGGGGACGACGGCGTCCGGCTGCGCTGGCTCACCCGCACCCGGGCCCTCGCACCCATGGAGTACTCCAAGCTCGGCCTGGAGCACTTCACCCCCGACTACACCCGCTACTTCCACGGCCTGCCCGGACCCGTCCGGGACGCCCTGGTCACCGCCCAGTGGCAGCTCCACAAGGCCGCCAGCGCCGAGACCCTCGCCGAGATCCACGACCACCTCTACGAGCGCACCATCGGCCGCCCGATCGACGACGCGCCGGTCGAGATCACCCCCGGCACCGCCGTCACCGGCACCCGCCCCGGCCCCTGCGGCGGCCTCGAACTGCACTGCCGGCACACCGACTCCGGCGCCGAGCACCTCCTGCGCACCGACGCCGTCGTGCTCGCCACCGGCTACCGGGCCGCCCGCCCGGCCGCGCTCGAACCGCTCGCCGACCTCATCGACTGGGACGAGGCCGGGCGCTACCGCGTCGACCTGGACCACCGGGTCGCCACCCGGCCCGGGCTCACCGGCGGCCTCTACGTCCAGAACGCCGAACTGCACACCCACGGCGTCGGCACCCCCGACCTGGGACTCGGCGCCCACCGCGCCGCCGTGATCCTCAACGCCGTCACCGGGCGGACCGTCCACCGGCTGCCCGACCGCACCGCCTGGACCGGCTTCGCGCCGTCCGTCCCGGCACCGCCCGTCAGCGCACCCCTCGAACAGACCCCCGTCCTCCCCCGCCCCCAGGAGCTGACCCGTGCCGCAACCGTCGGCCGCTGAACCGCCGCTCTACCTGCCCCCGCACCTCACCGCCGGGCACTGGCAGCGGGCCGGCCGCGCCCTGCTCGCCAAGATGCTCGGCGAGTTCGCCTACGAGGAACTGCTCAAACCCGCGCCCGGGGCCCTCGACGGCGAGTACCTGCTGAAGCTGCCCGAGGTCGAGTACCGCTTCACCGCCCGGCGCGGCGCCTACGACGGCTGGCAGGTCGAGCCCGAGTCGATCACCTGCTCCCGCCCCGACGGACTGGACCCGCTGCGCTTCCTGCCGTACGCCCGGCAGACCCTCGGCATGCGCGGCGAGACCACCGCCCACCTGATCCGCGAACTCTCCGCCACCCTGACCTCCGACGCCCGCCAGCTCGCCACCGCGCTCACCGCCGCCGAACTCGCCGAGCTCGACCACACCGCGCTGGAGGGCCGGCAGGGCGGCCACCCCTGGATCGTCCCCAACAAGGGCCGGATCGGCTTCTCGGCCGGCGACGCCGCCCGCTGGACCCCGGAGGCCCGCAGCCCGCGCCCACTGCCCTGGATCGCCGTCCACCGCCGGCTCGCCGAGTACCGGGGCGTGCCCGGCCTGGAACACCCGGAGCAGCTGTACGCCCGCGAGCTGGACGACGTCGGGGCACTGCGCGCCGCCCTCGGCCCGGACGCCGACGACTACCTGCTGCTGCCCGTCCACCCCTGGCAGTGGGAGGAGACGGTCCTGCCCCTGTTCGCGCCCTGGATCGCCTCCGGCGAGATCGTCCCGCTGCCCTCGGACGGCGACCCACGGCTGCCCCAGCAGTCCATCCGCTCCTTCTTCAACACCGCCCACCCCGAGCGCTGCACCGTCAAGCTGCCCCTGTCCATCCTCAACACCCTGGTCTGGCGCGGCCTGCCCACCGAACGCACCCTGGCCGCGCCCGCCGTCACCGCCTGGCTGCACGGCCTGCGCGACGCCGACCCGTTCCTGCGCGACGAGTGCCGGGTGATCCTCCTCGGCGAGATCGCCTCCGTCACCGTCGACCACCCCGTCTACGGCGCGATGCCCGAGGCCCCGTACCAGTACAAGGAACTGCTCGGCGCGATCTGGCGCGAACCGCTCGGCCCCTTCCTGGACGGCGGCGAGCGCGCCCGCACCCTGGCCGCCCTGCTGCAGACCGGCTCCGATGGGCGGGCCCTCGCCGCCGAGCTGATCGCCCGCTCCGGCCTCACCCCGGCCGAGTGGACCGGCCGGCTGTTCGCCGCGATGCTGCCGCCCCTGCTGCACTTCCTCTACCGGTACGGGCTGGTCTTCTCCCCGCACGGCGAGAACGCCATCGTGGTCTTCGACGAGCGCGACACCCCGACCCGGCTCGCGGTCAAGGACTTCGTGGACGACGTCAACCTCAGCTCGCAGGACCTGCCCGAGCTGCGCGACCTGCCCGCCGAGGTCGCCGACGTGCTGCTGCGGGAGGGGGCGCAGGGGCTCTGCCAGTTCATCCACTCCGGGCTGTTCATCGGCGTCTTCCGCTACCTCGCCCCGCTGCTGGAGGCGCAGACCGGACTGCCCGAGACCGAGTTCTGGGCCCTGCTGCGCGCCGAGGTCCTGCGCCACCAGGACCGCTTCCCCGAGCTGCGCGAGCGCTTCGAGCTGTTCGACCTGTTCCGGCCCCGGATCGACCGGCTCTGCCTCAACCGCAACCGGCTGCTTCTCGACGGCTACCAGGACCGCCCGCACCGCCCGCACGCCGCCCGGTTCGGGACCGTGCCGAACGCGTTGGTGGCGGTGGACGTGCGGCTGCCCGCGCAACGGGACCGGATTGTCACCCCCGCCCCGTAGGGTGGGAGGGTCATGACGAACGACTCCGAATCCCACGACTCCGAATCCCAGCGGGCGGCGGACCTCGGCGACGACGCCGGGGAAGCCGTGGCCGTCCCGCGCTCGCGGATCCCCGAGCTGCTGCACGCCGCGGTGGCGGCCGTCGGCGGCGTCGAACGCCCCGGCCAGGTCCGGATGGCCGAGGCCGTCGCCGACGCCGTCGACCACGGCGAGCACCTGCTCGTCCAGGCCGGCACCGGCACCGGGAAGTCCCTGGCCTACCTGGTGCCCGCGCTCGCCCACGGGGACCGCGTGGTGGTCGCCACCGCCACCCTGGCGCTGCAACGCCAGCTGGTGGAGCGGGACTTGCCGCGCACCGTCGAGGCAATGCACCCGGTGCTGCGCCGCCGCCCGCTGTTCGCGATGCTCAAGGGCCGCTCCAACTACCTGTGCCTGCACCGGGCCAACGAGGGCACCCCGAGCGACGAGGGCGAGGGCCTGTTCGACCCGGTGGACGCGCTCGGCGGGCCCACCGGCAAGCTCGGGCAGGACGTGCTGCGGCTGCGCGACTGGGCCGAGGAGACCGAGACCGGGGACCGGGACGACATGAGCCCCGGCGTCTCCGACAGGGCCTGGGCCCAGCTGTCGGTCACCTCCAAGGAGTGCCTGGGCGCCACCCGCTGCCCGTACGGGCAGGAGTGCTTCGCCGAGAAGGCGCGGGAGCGGGCCAAGCTGGCGGACGTCGTGGTCACCAACCACGCGATGCTCGCGATCGACGCGATCGAGGGCGCTCCGGTGCTGCCCGAACACGGGCTGCTGATCGTGGACGAGGCGCACGAGCTGGTCAACCGGGTCACCGGTGCGGCCACCGCCGAGCTGACCGTCGGCGCGGTCAACCGGGCCGTGAAGCGGGCCGCCCGGCTCGCCAACGAGAAGGCCGTGGACGCCCTGCAGGCCGCGGCCGAGAACTACCACGGCCTGATGGAGACCGCCCAGCCCGGCCGGGTCGAGGAACTGCCCGAGTACCTGGCGTACGCGGTCACCGCGATCCGGGACGCCGCCCGCCAGGTGATCAGCTCGCTCGGCGAGACCAGGGACAAGGGGCTCAGCGACGAGGACGCCGTCCGCAAGCAGGCGATGGCCTCGGCCGAGACCCTGCACGAGACCGCCGAGCGGTTGCTGGAGGACTCCGAGTACGACGTGGTCTGGATCGAGCGCAGCGACCGCTACGGGCTGGGCACCGCCTCGCTGCGGGTCGCCCCGCTGAGCGTCTCCGGGCTGCTGCGCGAGGGGCTGTACAAGGAGCGCTCGGTCGTCCTCACCTCGGCCACGCTCAAGCTCGGCGGGGACTTCAACGGTGTCGCCGCCTCCGTCGGCCTGCCGTCCGAGACCCGGCTGCCGGACGTCCGGACAGCCGGGGACAACCCCGAGCCCGGCCCCGGTTTCGGCGAGGACGCGGTGCCGCACTGGCGCGGGATCGACGTCGGCTCCCCGTTCAAGTACCCCAAGCAGGGCATCCTGTACGTCGCCAAGCACCTGGCCGACCCCGGGCGCGATCCCGAACGGCCCGACATGCTGGACGAGTTGGCCGAGCTGATCGGCGCGGCCGGCGGTCGGACACTGGGCCTGTTCTCCTCGATGCGCGGCGCCCAGGCCGCCGCCGAGGCGATGCGGGAACGGCTCGACCAGCGGATCCTGCTCCAGGGGGAGGACACCCTCGGCGAGTTGATCCGCGAGTTCGCCTCGGACGCGTCCACCTGCCTGTTCGGCACGCTCTCGCTCTGGCAGGGCGTGGACGTGCCCGGTTCGGCCTGCCAGCTGGTCGTGATGGACCGCATCCCGTTCCCCCGGCCCGACGACCCGCTGATGAGCGCCCGCCAGAAGGACGTCGAACAGCGCGGCGGCAACGGCTTCATGGCGGTCGCGGCGACGCACGCGGCGCTGCTGATGGCGCAGGGCGCGGGTCGGCTGGTGCGCGCGGCGGACGACCGCGGCGTGGTGGCGGTGCTCGACCCGCGGGTGGAGACCAAGCGGTACGGGGGCTTCTTCCGCTCCTCGATGCCCGAGTTCTGGTACACCACGGACCGCAACCAGGTCCGCCGCTCGCTGGCGGCGATCGACGCCTCGGCGGCTCCGGTGCGGCCGGTGGTGAAGCGGGGCTGATCGCCGACTGACCGTCCCGGGCCGTGATGCGCCGGCCACTCGTGGTGCTCCGGCCGGCGTTCCCGGGCGGTGCGGGCCCAGGCGGCACGGCCCCGGTCGGTGCGGGCCCGGGAGGTGCGGGTCCAGGCGGCACGGCCCCGGTCGGTGCGGGCCCGGGAGGGAACGACGGAGGGGCTCCCCGCGGATCGCGGTGGAGCCCCTTCCCGTTGCCGTGGGCCGCCGGAGGGTGTCCGGGGGTCTCCGAGGGCGCCGGAGGGCGTCAGAGGCGGCGCAGCACCGCGACGACCTTGCCCAGGATGGTCGCGTTGTCGCCGTTGATCGGCTCGTACGCGGGGTTGTGCGGCATCAGCCAGATCCGGCCGTCCTCGCGCTTGAGCCGCTTGACCGTGGCCTCGCCGTCGATCATCGCGGCCACGATGTCGCCGTTCTCGGCGACCGGCTGGCGGCGCACGGTGACCCAGTCGCCGTCGCAGATGGCCGCCTCGATCATCGAGTCGCCGCGCACGGTGAGCGCGAACAGCTCCCCCTCGCCGACCAGTTGGCGGGGCAGCGGGAAGACATCCTCGACCGTCTGCTCGGCCAGGATGGGCCCGCCGGCGGCGATCCGGCCGACCAGCGGCACGTAGGAGGTGGACGGGCGGCCCGCCGTCTCGGCGGTGTTGGGGCGCGCCACCTCGACGCCGCGGACCTCGTACGCCCGCGGACGGTGCGGATCCCGGCGCAGGAAGCCCTTGCGCTCCAGGGCCATCAGCTGGTGCGCCACCGAGGAGGTGCTGGAGAGGCCGACGGCCTGGCCGATCTCGCGCATGGACGGCGGGTAGCCCCGGCGCTGGACGGAGTCCCGGATGACCTCGATCACCCGGCGCTGGCGCTCGGTGAGCCCGGCCTCGTCGGTGCGGATGCCGGGCGGGCGGCCCGGCATCGCGCGGGCGGGCGAGGAGTGGGTGTCGTCCATCGCCGAGGAGTGTTCGATCGGCTGGTCGGGCACGCGGTTGGAGCCGGAAAGGGCCGTGCCGGAGAGCCGGTGGTCTTCGCTGCGGTCCATGCTGATGTCCACGCTCTGCTGATTCGTGGTGCGCTGCCCCACCTTGAACTGGGAGTGTTCCTGCACCGGGATGGTGTTGCTTTCGATCGTGTTCACGGCGGCCCCTCTCGACGGCTGTCCTCTCCCTTTTCCAGCCCAACGCACCTCCTATCGAAAGGTTGCGCCAAACACACGTTCGAGTGAATTATTCGGGAGTTGGCTGACTCGATCAAGGCTTTGTTGTACATCGAGTAAATGTTCGACCGGAACCCGACTCCGGCAGTCTAATCGGCGTCGACACGCCAGGGGTGTCACTTCCCCCGAAGGCCTAGATGTAGTGGCTACAGTCCTCTCCGTGCCCAGTACTAGTGGTCGCCGCGCATGATCAGCTTGCCGAGGCCGGGGGCGCATCGCATAGACTCGACTGGTCCGCACGATCTGCCAGGGAGGGATCCCGAGGTGCACTGCCCCTTCTGCCGGCATTCCGACAGCCGCGTTGTCGACAGCCGGACCACCGAGGACGGCAGCTGCATCCGCCGCCGTCGGCAGTGCCCGGACTGCGGCCGCCGCTTCACCACGGTGGAGACGGCCGCGCTGATGGTCATCAAGCGCAGCGGCGTCACCGAGCCGTTCTCCCGGCAGAAGGTCATCACCGGCGTCCGCAAGGCCTGCCAGGGCCGACCGGTCACCGAGGACGCGCTGGCCCAGCTCGGCCAGCGGGTCGAGGAGTGCGTGCGCGCCAGCGGCAGCGCCGAGCTGACCACCCACGACGTGGGGCTGGCCATACTCGGCCCGCTCAAGGAGCTCGACGTGGTCGCCTACCTGCGCTTCGCCAGCGTGTACCAGGCCTACGACGGACTGGAAGACTTCGAGGCCGCCATCGCGGAACTCCGCGCCGAACGGCCCCGCACCCCGGAGACGGACGACGCCCGCGTGTCCGTCTCCGCCGCCGCGCCCTAGGAGGCGCCGGCGTCACCGGCCCCAGTCGGGGCTCGGCCGCATCACAAGGCCCCACGGGGCCCCGGCGTGCCCGGAAACGGGGCGCAGAACACTACAAACCGTGCGAAGGCAGGCAGCGTCCCCGCCTGCCCGCACACCGGAAGAACGAACCAGCGGTGCCCGGACTTTTCAGGGCACTTCGGGCGTTTGCCCAGGAGGAGGAGCGAGAAGTGACAGACACCACGAGCGGTTCCGCACGCGGGTCGAAGTCCGAGAAGGCCGCGGCCAAGGGCGCCAAGGCCCCGAAGGGCGGTCTGCGGATGGAGCGCATCCACACCACTCCTGGCGTGCACCCGTACGACGCGGTCCGCTGGGAGCGGCGTGACGTCGTCATGACCAACTGGCGTGACGGGTCGATCAACTTCGAGCAGCGCGGCGTCGAGTTCCCCGACTTCTGGTCGGTCAACGCCGTCAACATCGTCACGTCCAAGTACTTCCGCGGCGCCGTCGGCACCCCGCAGCGCGAGTGGAGCCTCAAGCAGATCATCGACCGCGTGGTGCTCACCTATCGCGCCGCCGGCGAGAAGCACGGCTACTTCGCCACCGCGGACGACGCCGAGATCTTCGAGCACGAGCTGACCCACGCCCTCCTCCACCAGGTGTTCAGCTTCAACTCGCCGGTCTGGTTCAACGTCGGGACCAAGCAGCCCCAGCAGGTCAGCGCCTGCTTCATCCTGGCCGTCGACGACTCCATGGAGTCGATCCTCGACTGGTACAAGGAAGAGGGCATGATCTTCAAGGGCGGCTCCGGCGCCGGCCTCAACCTCTCCCGGATCCGCTCCTCCAAGGAGCTGCTGTCCTCCGGCGGCAACGCCTCCGGCCCGGTCTCCTTCATGCGCGGAGCCGACGCCTCCGCCGGCACCATCAAGTCCGGCGGCGCCACCCGCCGCGCGGCCAAGATGGTCGTGCTCGACGTCGACCACCCGGACGTCGAGGCCTTCATCGAGACCAAGGTGAAGGAGGAGGAGAAGATCCGCGCCCTGCGCGACGCGGGCTTCGACATGGACCTCGGCGGGGACGACATCACCTCCGTCCAGTACCAGAACGCCAACAACTCGGTCCGCGTCTCCGACGAATTCATGACCGCCGTCGAGAACGGCACCGAGTTCGGCCTGCGCGCCCGGATGACCGGCGAGGTCATCGAGACCGTCGACGCGAAGAAGCTGTTCCGCAAGATGGCCGAGGCCGCCTGGGCCTGCGCCGACCCGGGCATCCAGTACGACTCCACCATCAACCACTGGCACACCTGCCCGGAGTCCGGCCGCATCAACGCGTCCAACCCCTGCTCCGAGTACATGCACCTGGACAACTCCAGCTGCAACCTCGCCTCGCTCAACCTGATGAAGTTCCTGCGGGACGATGACTCCTTCGACGCCGAGCGCTTCGCCAAGGTCGTCGAGCTGGTCATCACCGCGATGGACATCTCCATCTGCTTCGCCGACTTCCCGACCGAGAAGATCGGCGAGACCACCCGCGCCTACCGCCAGCTCGGCATCGGCTACGCGAACCTCGGCGCCCTGCTGATGGCCACCGGCCACGCCTACGACAGCGAGGGCGGCCGCGCCCTGGCCGGCGCCATCACCTCCCTGATGACCGGCACCGCCTACCGCCGCGGCGCCGAACTCGCAGGCGTGGTGGGCCCGTACGACGGCTACGCCCGCAACGCGGTCGCGCACCGGCAGGTCATGAAGCAGCACGCGGACGCCTCGCTCGACGCCGTCTCGGTGGACGAGCTGGACGCCCCGGTCTGGCTGGCGGCCAACAAGACCTGGCAGGACGTCGTGCGCATCGGCGCGGAGAACGGCTTCCGCAACGCCCAGGCCTCGGTCCTCGCCCCGACCGGCACCATCGGCCTGATGATGGACTGCGACACCACCGGCGTCGAGCCCGACCTGGCCCTGGTCAAGTTCAAGAAGCTCGTCGGCGGCGGCTCGATGCAGATCGTCAACGGCACCGTCCCGCGCGCCCTGGGGCGCCTCGGGTACCAGGACGAGCAGATCGAGGCGATCGTCGCCCACATCGCCGAGCACGGCAACGTGGTGGACGCGCCGGGCCTCAAGTCCGAGCACTACGAGGTGTTCGACTGCGCGATGGGCGAGCGGGTCATCTCCGCGATGGGGCACGTGCGGATGATGGCCGCGATCCAGCCGTGGATCTCCGGTGCCATCTCCAAGACCGTGAACATGCCCGAGTCCGCCACCGTCGAGGAGATCGAGGAGATCTACTTCGAGGCGTGGAAGATGGGCGTCAAGGCGCTTGCCATCTACCGTGACAACTGCAAGGTCGGCCAGCCGCTGTCGGCCAAGAAGAAGGACTCCGAGACCAAGGCCGACGAGGCCACGGCCCCCGCCGTGGTCGAGAAGGTCGTCGAGTACCGCCCGGTCCGCAAGCGTTTGCCCAAGGGCCGTCCGGGCATCACCACCTCCTTCACGGTCGGTGGCGCCGAGGGCTACATGACCGCCAACTCCTACCCGGACGACGGCCTGGGCGAGGTCTTCCTGAAGATGTCCAAGCAGGGCTCGACCCTCGCGGGCATGATGGACGCCTTCTCGATCGCCGTCTCGGTCGGCCTGCAGTACGGCGTGCCGCTGGAGACGTACGTCTCGAAGTTCACCAACATGCGCTTCGAGCCGGCCGGTCTGACCGACGACCCGGACGTGCGGATGGCGCAGTCGATCGTCGACTACATCTTCCGCCGCCTGGCGCTGGACTTCCTGCCGTTCGAGACCCGCTCGGCGCTCGGCATCCACTCCGTCGAGGAGCGCACGCGCCACCTGGAGACCGGCTCCTACGAGCCGCTGGAGGCCGAGGAGCTCGACACCGAGTCGCTCGCCCAGTCGGCCCCGGTGGCCGCCAAGCCGGCCCCGGCGGTCGAGGCGCCCAAGGCGGCCCCGAAGCAGGCCCACAACTCCACGGAGCTGATGGAGATCCAGCTCGGCCTCAACGCCGACGCCCCGCTCTGCTTCTCCTGCGGCACCAAGATGCGCCGCGCCGGCAGCTGCTACCTCTGCGAGGGCTGCGGCTCCACCAGCGGCTGCAGCTGATCGTGATCGACCCCGGTTCCACCCGATGAGGTGAAACCCGAGGCGGGGCGAGGACTTCGTGTCCTCGCCCCGCCTCTTTTCGTGCTCCGAATCCGCCGATGTCACGGATCGGGGCCGTGTCCGGTCCCTAGGGGGAAGGCAGTCGACGAGAGGAGCGGTGTGGTGAACGGGACTGTGCTGGTGACCGGGGCGACGGGGACGTTGGGACGGGAGGTGGTGCGGCTGCTGGTGGCGCGCGGGGCCGCGGTGCGGGGGTTGAGCCGGCGGGCGCGGAGCGGGGACGACGGGGTCGAGTGGGTGGTCGGGGACCTGGTGAGCGGGGCCGGGATCGCCGGGGCGATGGCCGGGGTCGAGGTGGTGGTCGACTGTGCGACCACGCAGAGGAAGGCGGACGTGGCGGCGGTCCGCACGCTGGTGGCGCAGGCGCGGGAGGCCGGCGTCCGGCACCTGCTGTACGTGTCGATCGTGGGGATCGACCGGGTGCCGATGGCGTACTACAACACGAAGCTCGCCTGTGAGCAGGTGGTCCGGGAGTCGGGGCTGGGGTGGACGGTGCTGCGGGCGACGCAGTTCCACGACCTGCTGCTGAGGTTCTTCGACGCCTCGGTGAAGCTGCCGGTGTTCCCCGTGCTCGGCGGGGCGCGGTTCCAGCCGGTGGACGTCCGGGAGGTGGCCGCGGCGGTCGTCGCCCTGGTGGGGGAGGAGCCCGCGGGGTTCGCGCCGGAGGTGGGCGGGCCGCAGGTGCGGACGTACCGGGAGCTGGCCGGGGCGTACCTGCGGGCGGCGGGCAAGCGGCGGGTGCTGCTGCCGTTGCGGGTGCCGGGGGCGGCGGGCCGCGGGCTGCGGGCGGGCGGGAACCTGGCGCCGGAGCGGGCGGTGGGCCGGGGGACCTTCGAGGAGGCGCTGGAGCGTCGGTTCGGCGGCCGCTGAGGCCCGGGTCGTCGGCCGGGTCGCCGGCGGAGTCGCCGACGGAGCCCTCGGCGGAGTTGTCAACCGGGGTTGACATCCGCGCGAGCGTCAACCAAAGTTGACAGCATGAGCGAGAGCGGAGAACTCGCGGCCGCGGCGAGCAGCCGTGACCCGGCCGTGGGGCTCCGGGCGGTCCGCGCCCTGCGCGATCTGGCGGACCGCCTGGAGGCCCTGCAGGTGGGCAACGCCCGGTCGCAGGGCTGGTCCTGGCAGGACATCGCGGTCTGCCTCGGGGTGACCAGGCAGGCGGTGCACAAGAAGTACGCCCGGCGAGGAACCGGCGGGGACCAGGACGGAGGCTGAGGGATGTTCGAGCGATTCACCGAGTCGGCGCGGCAGGTCGTGGTCGCCGCGCAGCAGGAGGCGCGGGAGCTGCGGCACGGCTACGTCGGCACGGAGCACCTCCTGCTGGCGGTCCTGGGCCGGTCGGAGGACCCGGCCGCCGGGGTGCTGACGGAGGCCGGCCTGGACCACGGGACGGCTCGGCAGGCGGTGCGCCGCCTGCTGGGGGAGACCGGCCAGGCGCAGGCGCTCGCCTCGATCGGGGTCGATCTGGACGCGGTGCGGGAGGCGGTCGAGTCGGTCTTCGGGGAGGGCGCGCTGGACGCCCCGCCCGAGGAGGCCCCGAAGCGTCGGGGCTGGTTCCGCTCCGGCGGCGCGAGGGGCGGGCACATCCCGTTCACGGCGCGGGCGAGGAAGGCGGTGGAGCTGTCGCTGCGGGAGTCGCTGCGGCTGAAGTCGGGGGAGATCGGGGTCGGGCACCTGCTGCTCGGCGTGCTCCGCGAGGGGGAGGGCCTGGGGGTGCGGGTGGTCGTCGACCACGGGCTGGATCCGAAGGCCGTCCGGCAGGCGGTCGAGCGGACGCTGGAGTGAAGCCCCGGTTGTGAACCGGGCCGCTCGGTCGTGCGGCGGTTGCGTCGTGAATCGGTGTACGGGTCGTGGATGGAGGAGACTGCCCGTCAACTGGCCGCTTGAGGCCAATGTCTGAATCGATATGATCGGCCGACAAGCGTGAACCGATCAGCCGCCCGGAGACGTTTCGCGACGTCGCCGGGCGGTCTGGTATGCGCCCCACCAGCTGTCGGCGGTCGCGACCGTCGCCGATCCGCCGCCGTGCCGCCGCCCGCCGACGTTGCCGAGGACCGCACCGATGAGAGAAGCCACCAGCCCCGACGGCCGGCCGCGCCGACGGCCCGCACCCCGTACCGTCGCCCTGACGGCGGCCGCCGTCCTGCTGGCGCTGGTCGCCGCACCGGTCGGCGTCAGCCGGGCGTTGGGCGCGCACCAGCCGCTCACCGCCCTCGCGGTGGGCGCCGTCACCGTCCTGTGGCTGATAGCCGTCGGCCTCGCCGCGACCGGCACCGAGCGCTCCCACAGGCTGGCCGAGGACGTGGAGGACCGGCACCAGGAGGCGATGACGGCGCTGGTCGTGGCCGGCGCCGCCCGGCAGGCCGAGGCGGCGGCCAAGGGCCGCACCGCAGCTGCGGAGGCCGAGCGGGACGCCGCTCGGGCCGAGCAGGCCCGGGCGGAGTCGGACGTCTCCGCCGCGCACGCCGAGCTGGCCCGGGTGCGGGCCGAGCTGGACGCCGAGCTGGCCGGGGTGCGGGCCGAGCTGGCGGCCGAGCGGGCCGGCCTGGAGACGGAGCGGGCGCGGGCCGAGGCCGAGCGCGCCGAGCTGGACCTGATCGCCGAGGGCGTCCTGCCCGAGGTGGTGAAGAAGCTGCGCGCCGGCGCCGCCGTGGACAGCGCGCTGGCCGCCCACCGCAAGCACCCGCAGTACGCGCTGCTGCGCGCCGTCGGTGAGGAGATCGGCCGGGGCGAGCGGCTGCGGGCCGCCGCGCTCGCGGTCTGCGCGACCGCCGCCGGGCGGGTCCAGGCGCTGGCCACGAGCATGCACGCCGAGCTTCGCGAGATGCAGCACCGGCACGACGAGGAGGTGCTCGGCGACCTGCTGAGCCTGGACCACTCGACCGCCCAGGCGGGCCGGATGGCCGACAGCATCGCGGTGCTCACCGGGGCCCGCTCGGGCCGCCGCTGGGCCAAGCCGATCGCGGTGGAGTCGGTGCTGCGCGGTGCGCTGGGCCGGATCGGCGCCTACCAGCGGGTGCGGCTGCACAACGCCAGCACCGCCGCGGTCGCCGGGTACGCCGCCGAGGGCGTCATGCACGCGCTGGCCGAGCTGCTGGACAACGCCACCAACTTCTCCGCCCCGCCGGCCGAGGTGCACGTCTACGTCGAGGAGGTGCCGGCCGGGCTGGTGGTCACCGTCGAGGACAGCGGGCTCGGCCTGAGCGACAGCTGGTTGCGCCGGGCCGAACGGGCCGTCTCCCCCGAGCCACTGGACCTGACGATGCTGTCCGCCGGTACCCGGCTGGGCCTCGCGGTGGTCGGTGCGCTGGCCCGCAAGCACGGGCTGCAGATCTCCTTCCGGCCGTCGGCGCGCGGCGGTACGGGGGTGGTGATGCTGATCCCGCAGCAGTTGGTCTCGCACCCCGCTCCGGCGCCCACCCCGGCGGCCGTCCCGACGCAGGCACCGGTCGCCGAGGCCGCGCGCCCGGCGCTCACCCCCGCACGCCCGGCCCCCACCCCCCTGCCGCCGGCGCCCGCCGCACCGACCGCGCTCACCACACCGACCGCACTGGCCGCCCCGACCGTACGCACCGCCCCGACCGCACTCACTGCCCCGGCCGCACCCGTCACCGCCGCCCCGCTCCCGCCCGCACCCGCCCGCGTGACCGACAGCGGCCTGCCGCAGCGTCGGCGCGGGCAGACGCTGGCCACCGCTCCGGCGGCGGACCGGGCCGCGAAGCCCGTCCGCACCGACGCGGCGAGCGCGGCCGCCCGGTTCGGCGCGTTCCGCCGGGCCGCCGCCCGTCCGGTGGAGGGCGAGCAGCACTCCACCGGGACGCCGACCACGGACACCGACACCACGCCCGACGCTTCCCCCGTCACCGAGAAGGACACCTGATGAGCAGCGCCCCCGACCGCGACCTCGACTGGCTGTTGGAAAACCTGCTGGCGGCAACCCCCGGCACCCGGCACGCCCTGGTTCTCTCCGCCGACGGCCTCAAGCTCTGTCACACCGCCGGGCTCGGCAACGACCAGGCCGACCAGCTGGCCGCGATCGCGTCCGGCCTGCAGAGCCTGGCGCACGGCGCCTCGATCGAGTTCGGCGACGGCAGCGGCGGAGTCCGGCAGTCGATGACCGAGTTCCACGGCGGCATCCTGTGCATCGTGGCGGCCGGCGAGGGCGCGCACCTCGCGGTGGTCACGGACGACGACGCGGACGTCGGCGTGGTCGGCCACAACATGCACGGCCTGATCGAGCAGATCGGCATCCACCTCAGCGCCCCGGCCCGCAGCACGGAGGACGGGGCGGCGGACGGGAGCGCCGCCACACCGGAGGGCACGGGGATATGACCGACGGGTCGGTGCTGCCGGGCCGTGACGACGACCCGGACCGCCTCTACACCATCACCAAGGGCCGCAGCCGCGCCCCGGAGAACGCCTTCGACCTGGTCACCCTGATCGTCGCCGAACGGCAGCCGACGCCCGGGATGCAGTCGGAGCACGTCCGGATCCTGCGGATGTGCGAGGCCCCGACCGCCGTCGTGGAGGTGGCGGCGGAGCTGGCGCTGCCCATCTCGGTGGTGAAGATCCTGCTCGGCGACCTGCTGGAGTCCGGGGCGGTCACCGCCCGCCACCCCCGGTTCGCGCCGAACAAGGCCCGGCTGCCCGACCTCGACACGCTGAAGCAGGTGCTGCATGGCCTCCAACGGCTCTGACGTCCGGCCCGCCGGGCGCACTCCGCTGCGGGCGACCGCCGACAACGCGCTGAAGATCGTCGTGGTCGGCGGCTTCGGCGTGGGCAAGACCACCCTGGTCGGCTCGGTCAGCGAGATCCGCCCGCTGAACACCGAGGAGGTGATGACCCGGGCGGGGGAGGGCATCGACCCGGCCGGTTCCTGGGGCAAGCGCTCCACCACGGTCGCCTTCGACTTCGGCCGGATCACCCTCTCCGAGCGCCAGGTGCTGTACCTGTTCGGTGCGCCCGGGCAGGAGCGCTTCTGGTTTCTCTGGGACCGGCTGTTCAGCGGCGCCCTGGGCGCGGTCGTCCTGGTCGACACCCGGCGGCTGGAGGACTCCTGGTACGCGATCGACCGGCTGGAGCACCACGGCACCCCGTTCATCGTGGCCCGCAACAACTTCGGCGAGCCGAGCCACACCCTGGAGCAGGTCCGGGAGGCGCTCGACCTGCCGGCCGAGGTGCCGCTGGTGGACTGCGACGCGCGTGACCGCGAGTCCGGCAAGCGGGTGCTGATCGAACTGGTCCACCACCTGGCGGCCCTGGCCGGTGCCGACGAGGCCTACCTGGCCGAGGCCGTCGAGGCAGTCGAGGCCGCCGGTGTCGCCGGTGTCGCCGGTGCCTACCCGGCTGGTGCCTACCCGGCTGGTGCCTACCCGGCTGGTGCCGACCCGGCCGGTGCCGACGCGGCCGGCCACCCAGCCGGTGCCCCTGCAGTCGACCCGACCGGCTCCGAAGAGGCTGCCGCCCCGGCAGCGGCCCCCACCGCGATGTACGAGGAGAGCACCCCGTGACCGAGCCCGCCGTCACCCCGCCGCCGGGCTGCCCGGCGCACGCCGGCGCCACGCCGCTGTACGGGCCGCGCTTCCAGACCGACCCGGCCCAGCTCTACCGCGAGCTGCGGGCCGCGCACGGCCCGGTCGCCCCGGTCGAGCTGGCCGGCGGCGTGCCCGCCTGGCTGGTCATCGGCTACCGCGAGCTGCAGCTGGTGACCGGTCAGCCGCAGCTGTTCGGCCGTGACTCCAGCCGGTGGAACGCCTGGGAGACGCTGCCCGCCGACTGGCCGCTCAAGCCGATGATGGCGCCCGTCCCCTCGATCCTGTACGCCGAGGGCGAGGAGCACGTCCGGCGTTCGCGCGCGGTCACCGACGCACTGGCCGGGATCGACCCGTACGAGCTGCGCAAGCACTCCGAGGAGATCGCCGACGGGCTGATCGACGAGTTCGCCGGCCGCGGCGAGGCGGACCTGGTCGCCGAGTACGCGCACCGGATGCCGCTGCTGGTGCTGTGCCGGGTGCTCGGCCTGGACGAGGAGCAGGCGCCGCAGTTGATCGCGGCGCTGCTGTCGATGCTGGACGGCGGTCCGGACGCGCCGGCCGGCGCCCAGCGGCTGCTGGAGCTGATGCTCGCCCTGGTCGAGGAGAAGGCCGAGCACCCGGGCGCCGACGTCGCCTCGCGGATGCTGGCGCACGAGGCCGGGCTGAACCACGACGAGGTGATGCGCGACCTGCGGGTGCTGCTGATCGCCGGCCACCAGCCGTCCTCGTACTGGATCTCCAACGCGCTGCGGCTGATGCTGACCGACGAGCGGTTCGCCGCCTCGCTGGCGGGCGGTCGGCGCAGCATCAGCCAGGCGCTGAACGAGGCGCTCTGGGAGGACACCCCGACGCAGATCTTCGCCGGGCGCTGGGCGGTCCGGGACACCCAGCTGGGCGGCCAGCGGATCGGTGCGGGCGACATGGTGCTGCTGGGCTTCGCCGGGGCGAACGCGGACCCGTCGGTGCGGCAGGCCGACGGCCGTCCGGCCGAGGGCAACCGGGCGCACATGAGCTACTCCTACGGCGAGCACGGCTGCCCGTTCCCGGCCCAGGAGGCGGCCGAGGTGATCGCGACGACCGCGATCGAGGTGCTGCTGGACCGGCTGCCGGATCTCCGGCTGGCGGTCGCCGAGCACGCGCTGGTGTGGCGGCCGTCGGCCTGGGTGCGCGGGCTGGTGGCGCTGCCGGTCTCGTTCACCCCGGGCCACCCGGCCTGATCCGTCGAACCCGTCGAACCCGTCGACACCCGTTGTCCGTCGTCGTCCGTCGCCGACTGTCGCCCATCGGTGCCGATCGTCTGCCGACCGTCGGCGGGTCCGGCCCCGTCGACACCCCGTCGTCCGAAAGAGAGTTGCGATGACCGCTGCCCAGGCCCCGATCGTCCTCGACCCGCTGGCCCGTGACAACGCGGCCGAGGGCGCCCTGCTGCGGGCCGCCGGCCCGGTGGTGCCGGTCGAGCTGCCCGGCGGCGTGGCCGCCTGGGCGGTGACCCGGCACGCGGCGGCGCGCGAGCTGCTGACGGACGCCCGGCTGGTGAAGGACGCCGCGCACTGGGGCGCCTACCAGCGCGGCGAGGTGCCGAAGACCTGGCCGCTGATCGGCCTGGCGGTGCCCGGCCCGAGCATGGTGACCACGGACGGCGCCGAGCACCGCCGGCTGCGGGCGCTGGTGGCGCAGGCCTTCACCCCGCGCCGGGTGGAGCTGATGCGCCCGCGCGTCGAGGAGATCACCCACGCGCTGCTGGACGCCCTGGCGGCGGGGGAGTCGGAGGTCGACCTGAAGACGGCCTTCGCCTTCCCGCTGCCGATGACGGTGATCTGCTCGCTGCTGGGCGTGCCGGAGTCGGACCACGGGGTGCTGCGCGACCTGTACGAGCGGTTCTTCGGCATCAAGCCGGACCCGGCGGGCATCCAGGCGACCATCGCCGGACTGAACGCCTTCGTCAACGACCTGGTGGCGCAGCGCCGTTCCGCCCCGGGCGAGGACCTGGCGAGCGTGCTGCTGGCGGCCGACACCGAGGGCGGGGCGCTGACCGACGCGGAGGCGGCGGCCACCCTGCGGGTGATCATCGCGGCCGGTCACGAGACCACCGTGAACCTGATCGGCAACGCGGTGCGGGCGTTGCTGGCGCACCCGGATCAGCTGGAGCTGGTGCGCTCGGGGCAGGTGTCCTGGGACGCGGTGGTGGAGGAGTCGCTCCGCTGGACGCCGCCGACCAGCAACTTCCTGTTCCGCTTCACCGCCGCGGACATCCCGGTCGGCGACGTGGTGATCCCGGCGGGCGAGCCGGTGCTGGTCTCGTACAACGCGATCGGCCGGGACCCGCTGCAGCACGGGGTGACGGCGGAGCTGTTCGACGTTACCCGGGACCCGACCCGGCACCTTTCCTTCGGCCACGGGCCGCACGTCTGCCCGGGTTCGCCGCTGGCCCGGCTGGAGGCGGGCGTCGCGCTGCCGGCGCTGTTCGAGCGGTTCCCGAAGCTGTCGCTCGCGGTGCCGGACGCCGATCTCCGGCCGAGTCCGTCGCTGGTGGTGAACAGTCTGCTGGATCTGCCGATCCGGCTGTTCTGACACCTCCCACATCTCTGACGCCTCTGACACCTCTGGCCTCTGACTGATCTGATGAGACGTCACTGAATGTGCCCCGTCCGGGTTTCCGGGCGGGGCCTTCGACTTCTGGTGGCGGTGGTTCGGATTCCGGCTGGTCGCGGGTCACGGTCGGGACACCGCCTTGTGAAGGTCGAACGTGGACCTTGGCGCCGGGCGGCTGCTGCGTTAACGTCTTCGATCAGTTCGGCCGCCGTCCGCCCGCGATCCCTGTAGGCCCGTCTCCGGTACAGCGCAATGTCGTTCAGCCACCGTCGGCAGCAATGCCCTGGCGAGGAGGACCGCATTGACCCTCAACCCGACCGCGCCGCAACCGAGTTCCCGCCGTCGGCGGCTGGCCGCCGTACCCGCCCTGGTGGCGGCACTGGCGCTGACCGCGGCGTGCTCCAACAGCTCCGGCGGTTCGGGTGACGGCGGGGGCGGCGCGACCCAGTCGCTGTCCGGCGACTGCGCCAAGTACCAGCCGTACGCCGGGCATTCGGGCACGACCGTGACGATGTTCGCCTCCATCCTGAGCCCGGAGTCGGACAACCTGGAGAAGTCCTGGTCCGAGTTCAGCAAGTGCACCGGGATCAAGATCAGTTACGAGGGCTCGAACGACTTCGAGTCGCAGCTCCCGGTGCGGGTGGCCGGCGGCAACGCCCCGGACTTCGCGATCATCCCGCAGCCGGGTCTGCTGGCGCAGATGGTGAAGAGCGGCAAGGTGGTGAAGCCGCCCGCCCAGACCGTCGCGAACCAGGACAAGTGGAGCCCGATCTGGAAGACCTACGGCTCGGTCAACGGCACCTTCTACGCGGCGCCGATGAGCGCCAACATGAAGTCGCTGGTCTGGTACTCGCCGAAGGCCTTCAAGGCGGCCGGCTACGAGGCGCCGAAGACGTGGGCGGACCTGATGGCGCTCAGCGACCGGATCGCCAGGGCGGGCGGCCCCAGGCCGTGGTGCGGCGGCATCGCCTCCGGTACGGCCACCGGCTGGCCGGCCACCGACTGGCTGGAGGAGGTGGTGCTGGGCAGCTACGGCGGCGAGGTGTACGACCAGTGGGTCGGCCACCAGGTGAAGTTCTCCGACGAGAAGATCACCACGGCGATGAAGACGGTCGCCGACTGGATGCAGAACCCGGCCTGGGTCAACGCGGGCTTCGGCGACGTGAAGTCGATCGCCACCACGACCTTCCAGGACGCGGGCACGCCGGTGCTGAGCGGCAAGTGCATGATGCTGCAGCAGGCCTCGTTCTACGAGGCGCAGTGGCCCAAGGGCACCAAGGTCGGCCCGGACGGGGACGTCTTCGCCTTCCACCTGCCCGCGGTGAACCCGTCCGTCGCGAACCCGGTCGAGGGCGGCGGTGAGTTCCTGGCGGCCTTCGCCGGCCGGCCTGAGGTGCAGGCGGTGCAGAACTACCTCTCCAGCTCGGACTGGGCGAGCAGCCGGGTGCGGACCGCGAGCGGCTGGGTCTCGGCGAACCAGGGCGTGGACAAGAGCCTGTACACCGACCCGATCGACAAGCTGTCGGCCGAGGCGCTGACCGACCCCGGGGCCACCTTCCGGTTCGACGGCTCCGACCTGATGCCGGCCGCGGTCGGCGCCGGGCAGGAGTGGAAGTCGCTGACCGCCTGGTTCGCCGAGGGGCAGTCGATCCAGAAGACCGCCGCCGACATCGACGCCGCCTGGCCGCAGTAACCGGCCCGCGGGCCCGTTCCGGCGCCGCGTCGCGGCAGGGCCGGAGCAGGGCGCACCCGAGGACCACCTGTCGAGGGGGGGGGGGGGGGCCCCCCCCCCCCCCCCCCCCCCCCCCCCCCCCCCCCCCCCCCCGCCCCGCCCCCCCGCCCCCCCCCCCGCCCCCGCCGGCGGCGCGCGCGCGGCGGGCGCGGCGGCGGGGGGGGGGCGGCGGGCCCCCCGCGCCCCCCCCCGGGGGGGGCGGGCCCCCCCCCCCCCCCCGCCCCCCCCGCCCCCTTCCCACCGCACCCGAAGGGACGCGCAGCCATGTCCGTACCCGGATCCCTGTCACCCGTCGCCGGGCCGGCCGCCGAGAGACTGGCGGTCGGCTCCTGGGGCGACGCGGCGGTCAAGTTCGGCAACACCTTCGGCGCCGTGGCGGGATTCCTCGGCATCCTGCTGGTGGTCTTCCTGGTCGCCGGGCGGGCCCGCGGCCGGCTGGCCCGTCCGCTGGCCGTCGCGGTGTTCCTCGGCCCGGCGGTGCTGCTGCTGGCGGTCGGCCTGGTGGTGCCGTTGATCCGCACGGTGTACCTGAGCCTGCTGAACGACGACGGCACCCGGTTCGTCGGCGGTGAGAACTTCGGCTGGGCCCTGACCACGGACTCGGTCCAGGAGGTCCTGGTCAACACCCTGTTGTGGCTGGTCGTCGCACCGCTGGTGGCGACCGGGCTGGGGCTGGTGCTGGCGCTGCTGGTGGACCGGATGCGCGGGCAGTCGGTCTACAAGTCGCTGATCTTCATGCCGATGGCGATCTCGCTGGTCGGCGCGTCGATCATCTTCAAGTTCGTCTACGAGTCGCGCGGGCCCGGGCAGCCGCAGATCGGCCTGCTCAGCCGGCTCGCCGTCGCGGTGGGCTGGGACGCCCCGCCGAACTGGATGCTCTCGCAGCCGCTGAACACCTTCCTGCTGATGGTGGTGATGGTCTGGGTGCAGACCGGCTTCGCGATGGTGGTGCTGTCGGCGGCCATCAAGGCGATCCCGGACGAGGTGGTGGAGGCGGCCAGGCTGGACGGCGCGAGCGGGGTGCGGCTGTTCTGGTACGTCACCGTGCCGATGATCCGCACCACGGTGATGGTGGTGCTGACCACCGTCATGATCATCACGCTGAAGGCCTTCGACCTCGTCCGCACCATGACGGGCGGGAACTTCGGCACCCAGGTGCTGGCCAACGAGATGTACTCGCAGTCCTTCGTGCAGTTCAACTCCGGGCGGGGCAGCGCCCTCGCGGTGATCCTCTTCCTCGCGGTCCTGCCGCTGGTGGCCTACAACATCGTCCAGCTGCGGAAGGAGCGTGAGGTGCGGTGACCTCGCTGCGGAAGTCCTCCGGCCCGAAGGTGTCCGTTTCGAAGGGGTCCGGCTCGACGACGTCGGCCCCGGAGGGGTCCGGCTCGAAGGCGTCCGTCCCGAAGGGGGCCCCGCGGGTGGCCGGCGGCCCCGGCAGTCCGGTCCGCAAGGCCTTCAGCAGTCCGTCGGCCTCGGTGTTCGTGATCGCGATGACGGTGCTCTGGACGATCCCGACGCTGGGTCTGCTGGTGACCTCGCTGCGGCCCAAGCAGGACGTGACCACCAGCGGCTGGTGGAGCGCGCTGCTCCACCCGGACTTCGGCCTCGGCAACTACCACTCGGTGCTGTTCGAGGGCGGCTCCGGCGCCTCCACCGGGCTGATGCCCTTCCTGGTGAACTCGCTGGCGATCAGCGTGCCGGCGACCGTCTTCCCGCTGGTGCTGGCGGCGATGGCGGCGTACGCGCTGGCCTGGGTGCGGTTCCGGGGCAGCGACGCGGTGTTCTTCACCGTGTTCGCGCTGCAGGTGGTGCCGCTCCAGATGGCGCTGATCCCGCTGCTGCGGCTGTTCTCCAGTGGCGCGCACCTGGGCCCGCTGACGCTGATCCCCGCAGTGGACCTGAAGGGCAGCTACGCGCCGGTCTGGCTGGCGCACACGATGTTCGCGATGCCGCTCGCGGTGTTCCTGCTGCACAACTTCATCGCCCAGCTGCCGCGCGACCTGATGGAGGCAGCCGTGGTGGACGGCGCCTCGCACTTCAAGATCTTCCGCTCGATCGTGCTGCCGTTGAGCGCCCCGGCGCTCGCCTCCTTCGCGATCTTCCAGTTCCTGTGGGTCTGGAACGACCTGCTGGTCGCACTGACCTTCGCGGGCGGCACACCGGAGGTGGCGCCGATGACGGTGCGGCTGGCGCAGCTGTCGGGCTCGCTCGGCGGCCGCTGGGAGCTGCTGACGGCCGGGGCGTTCCTGTCGATCATCGTGCCGCTGGTCGTCTTCTTCAGCCTGCAGCGGTACTTCGTCCGGGGGCTGCTGGCCGGGTCGGTGAAGGGGTAGTGGGTGGGGCGTCGAGGGGGCGGTAGGTGGAACGGTGGTTCTGAACGCGTTCAGAACCGATTTTTGAACCTGTTCAGAATGGTCTACAGTCGGCGGTGCGGCGCCCGGCGCGCCCGTCGGCGGACTGCCCCGAGGGCGGCTTCCGCATGCCTGTAGACCACTGAGGGGGACCCATGTCCGGTCTGTCCACGCCTGCCTCGGCCGATCCGCCACCAGCTCCGGAGCCGGGGACGATGCCGGGGTCGCCGGAGCCGGGCGGGCCGTACGGCTCCTGGGACCTGTACGACCCGGCCAGGCCCTGGCGCGCACCCGGCGCGCCCGGCACGCCCGGCACCTCTGTCGCGCCGCCGCCGAAGCGAGCGAGCCGCCTGCGAGCGAGCGACCCCGAGCGGCGGGTCGGGGCCACGCCCCGGGTCGTCCTGGCCGCCCTGCTCACCGGTTTGCTGACGGCCTGGCTGTTCTACGACGGCCTGGGAACCAACCTGCTGATCTGCGGGGGCGCGACCGCGGCCGGGGCGGGGTTCGCCGCCCGGGCGGCGGGCCGTCGGATCCGGCCCTGGACGGTCGCGTGGAGTCTGCTCGCGCTCGCCCTGCTGGCCGTCCCGGCCGTGTGGAGCGCCGCCTGGCCAGGCCTGTTGGCGATCGGGGGTGCACTCGCCCTGGCCTCACTGGCCGTGCACGGCGGCCGCCGTTGGACGGGTGTCCTGCTCGCCCTGCCCGGCATCCTCTGGCAGCCGGTGCCCGCCGTGCGGTGGGCCCGGCTCAGCATGCAGGGGCGCTCGCTGCGCGGCCGCGACCGGATCGTCCCGGTGCTCAAGGCGCTCGCGGTCGCCGCCGTCCTGCTGACCGTCTTCGGCCTGCTGTTCGCCAGCGCCGACGCCGCCATGGCGGACCTGCTGGGCGGCCTCAGCCCCGACCTCGACCTCGCCCAGCTCCCCGGGCGCGGAGTGCTGTTCGCGCTCGGGACGCTGACCGCTCTGGGCTTCGCGCACATCGCGGCCGGCCCGCGCCGCTGGGACCGGACCGAGGTCCCGCCCGGCCGGGAGCGGCGACGGCTGGAGTGGGCGCTGCCGCTGGCCGCGCTCAACCTGATGTTCGGCGTCTTCGCGGCGCTCCAGGCCGTGGTGGTGCTCGGCGGTGCGGACGCCGTACTGCGCAACACCGGGATGAGCCGCTCCGCGTACGCCCGGCAGGGCTTCTGGCAGCTCAGCGTGATCACCGTGCTGACCCTGGTCGTGGTGGCGGTCGCCAAGCGCTGGGCCCCGCGCACCACCGTCGCCGACCGCCGCCTGGCGCGGATCCTGCTCGGGTTGCTCTGCGTGCTGGCGCTGGCCGTGGTCGCCTCGGCGCTCGGCCGGATGTGGTTCTACGTGGACGCCTCCGGGCTCACCCGGCTGCGGCTCTGGGTGCTCGTGGTCGAGGTCTGGCTGGGCGTCGTCTTCCTGCTGCTGGTCGCCTCCGGGCTGACCCGCCGCACCGGCTGGCTGCCGCGCGTCGTCCTCCTCAGCGGGGTGCTCACCGTCGCGGTGTACGGCCTGATGGGACCGGACGCGATCGTCGCCGACCAGAACGTCACCCGCTACGAGCAGGCCCTGCGGACCGACCCGCACACCGCGGCCATCGACCTGCGCAACGTCCGGGACCTGTCGGCGGACGCGGTACCCGCCCTGGACCGGCTCCCCGAGCCGCAGCGCAGCTGTGCGCTGCAGCTGATCGCGCAGGACCTGCGCGGGGAGGCGCAGCCCTGGTACGCGACCGACCTCGCGGTCGCCCGGGCCCGGCGGATCCTCGCGGAGCGGCCGCCGGTGGACGACTCGCCGCGGGTCGGCCACCGGGCCTGCGACCGGGCGGGGTTCGAGGACAGGGACTGGTAGGAGCCGGCCGGGGTCGGTGCTGGTGCTGGTGCTGGGACGGGGGCGGGGCGGGGCGGGGCGGGGCCGGGACGGGGGCCGGCCCGGTCCCGGGTCGGGCCGGGGTCGGGACGGAAAGCGCCGGAACGCGCCGGAAGCGCGAAGGGCCGACCGGGAGCGTGCTGCTCCCGGTCGGCCCTTCGCGTCGTGCCGACTCGGTGCCGGCGTCGTGCCGACTCGCTGCCGACGTCGTACCGGCGTCCGTACCGGTGTCAGTGCATCGCGACGGCGGTGTCGCCGCTCGGCAGGTCGCCGGCCTTGGCCTTGATCGCGAAGACCGCGACCACCAGGGCGACCGCCGCGAGTGCGGCACCCACGATGAAGCCGTGCGAAATGCCCTGGGTGAGCACGGTGTTGGCGGCGTCCGTGCCCGGCGGGAACTCGTGGTGCTGCTGGAGGTAGGCCAGCTGGTCCGGGTTCGCGCTCTGCATGAACTTCGGCAGCTGCACGGCGGCCTCGGCCGTGGCGTAGTGGGCGAAGACCGTGGTCAGGATCGACAGACCGAGCGAACCGCCGATCTGCTGCATCGAGTTGAGCAGGCCGGAGGCGGCGCCGGTCTCCTCGCCCGGGACACCCGCGACGGAGAGCAGCATCACCGGGACGAAGATCATGCCCATGCCGAGGCCGAACACCACCGTGGGGCCGAGCACGCCGTCCAGGTAGCCGCTGTCCTTGCCCATCTGGGTCAGCCAGCTGAGGCCGACGGTCACCAGCAGCGCGCCGCCCGCCATGAACGGCTTCGGGCCGTACTTGGCCTGGAAGGTGGACGCGATCTGCGCGGCGATGATGATCGAGACGCTGATCGGCAGGAAGGACACGCCGGCCATCAGCGGGCTGTAGCCGAGCGGGCCCTGCACGAACAGCACCACGTAGAAGAAGATGCCGAACATGGCCGCGGCCAGGCAGAGCATCATCACCAGGCCGCCGGTGCGGTTGCGGTCGGCGAACAGGTGCATCGGGGTGATCGGCTGATCGGTGCGGCTCTCGATCACGAGGAAGGCGGCCAGCAGGATCGCCCCGGCCGCGAAGGAGCCGAGCGTGACACTGTCGGACCAGCCGTCCGAGGCGGCCCGGATGAACCCGTAGACCAGGCCGACCAGGCCGAGCGTCGAGGTGAACGCGCCGGGCAGGTCGAAACGGCCCGGGTGACGCTCGGACTCGGCGATGTAGCGCGGCGCGGCGATCGCGATCAGCACGGCGATCGGCACGTTGACGAAGAACACCCAGCGCCAGTTCAGGTACTCGGTGAGCAGACCGCCCGCGAGCAGGCCGATCGCGGCGCCCGAGCCGGCCACCGCCGAGAACACGCCGAACGCCTTGTTGCGCGCCGGCCCTTCCTCGAAGTTGGTGGCGATCAGGGCGAAGGCCGTCGGTGAACAGATCGCGCCGCCGATGCCCTGGAGGGCGCGGGCGGCCAGCAGCAGGGTGCTGTCCTGCGCGAAACCGCCGAGCAGCGAGGCCAGCCCGAACAGCAGGGTGCCGAAGATGAACACCCGCCGGCGGCCGAGGATGTCACCCGCGCGACCGCCGAGCAGCAGCAGCCCGCCGAAGGTCAGCGTGTAGGCGTTGATGACCCACGACAGGTCGGTGGTCGAGAAGCCCAGGGCGTCCTTGATGTGCGGCAGCGCGATGTTCACGATGGTCGCGTCGAGGACCACCATGAGCTGCGTGGCCGCGATGACGGCCAGGGTGATGCCCTTGCCCTGCCCCTTCGCGTCCTGCGGTGGTGAGTTCTTGCTGAGCGTGTCGGAGATAGCCACGAATGTGCCCCCTGCTGGCTATGTGCTCGGTGCTGTGGACCCGGCGGACCGCCGGTGTCCGGGTGTGGCGCTGCGCCCTTGCGCAGAGCGGGAAGGAACGGGATCGTTCACTAATCCGGACGATATCTTGGCTCGATTGTGAACGCAAGCGTTCCTTAAGGATGGTGGCGATGGAGCGGTTGGTGCGGCGCCTGGTGGCGGACCGGTCCGGTCGGCCGTCGGGGCGGTCGGCGGGCGGGTCGGCGGGTGGGGTGCCGGGCGGGGCGTCCTTGCGGGCGGAGCCTCCGGGTGCCCCGGACGGCTCGGGTGCCTCGGACGTCGCGATCGGCAGGCCGGGTGCGGTGGTTCCGGGGTCGGGTGCGGAGGCGGCTCTCTGCCCAGTGCGGGCCGCCCGTCAGGCCCTCACTCGGCCCGGAAGGCGACGGGGGAAGGAGTTGGAGAACGCGATCTTCGAGGCCACGCTCGACCAGCTCACCTCCGGCGGATACGCGCGGCTGACCATGGAAGGGGTCGCCGGCGCGGCGCGGACCGGGAAGGCCGCGCTCTACCGGCGTTGGGCCGCCAAGGACGAACTCGTCATCGACGCCCTGGACGCCACTCTTCCACGCCCTTACGACACCCCCGACCTGGGGGCGGCCCGTGACGAACTCCTGCAGCTCATCGGGGCGTTCACGGCCGCTGCGGCCTCCCGTGTGGGTGCGGCCCTCCACGCGCTGATGGTCGAGATCGACCAGGAGCGGGCGGAGGTGTTCAAGGGCTTCATCAACGACCGCGTCATCGAGCCGATGACGGCGACCATCCTGGAGATCCTCCGCCGCGGCGCCGAGCGCGGGGACGTGCGGCCCGGCGCGGCCACCCCGCTCGTGGCCGACGTCATCCCGGCGATGCTGCTCTACCAGGCCAAGATCCGAGGGTTCCAGGACCTGGGGCCGGACTTCGCCACCCGGCTGGTGGACGAGGTGCTGCACCCGATGATCCGCGCCTGAGGGCTGCCCGGGGCCGGCTGCCGGACGGGCGGTCGGACCGGCCGTCGGGACCGGCGCTGGGCCCTTCCGCCGCGACCGGCCGTCGGGCCCGGCCACCGGGCCCTTCCGCGGCGAGGGCGGCGGATCGGGTGGGCCCGGGACGGGCTTAGGCTGGAGGCTGCCCCAGTTGAACGGAAACCGCCATGCCCATCGTTCCGCCGACCCACTCCGTCGAACGCTCGCTCCGCCGGGCCGGCGCCAGGGTCGTCGTCGGCCTGGACGAGGTCGGGCGCGGCGCCTGGGCCGGTCCGGTCACCGTGGGTGCGGCCGTCACCGGCCTGCGCAAGGCGCCGGAGGGGCTGACCGACTCCAAGCTGCTCACCGAACTGCGCCGCCGTGCGCTCGCCCCGGTCCTCGCCGGCTGGGTCACCGCGTACGCCCTCGGGCAGGCCTCGGCGCAGGAGTGCGACGAGCTCGGCATGACGGCGGCGCTGCGGCTGGCCGCCGTCCGCGCCCTGGAGGCGCTGCCGGTCGAACCCGACGCGGTGATCCTGGACGGCAAGCACGACTACCTCGGCGGCCCGTGGCGGGTGCGCACGGTGATCAAGGGCGACCAGTCCTGCATCTGCGTCTCCGCCGCCTCGGTCCTCGCCAAGGTCCACCGCGACGGCCTGATGGCCGAACTGGGCGAGGGGTGCCCGGAGTACGGCTTCGCCGAGAACGCCGGCTATCCGTCCCCGGTGCACCGCGCCGCGCTGGAGGAACTCGGCCCCACCGAGCACCACCGGGTCTCCTGGGCATTCATGGACGGACTGCCGAAGTGGCGTCACCTCAAGCGCGTTCGGGAGGAAGTGGGCGAGGGCCGGGGATCCGCCGACGAACAGTTGACGCTCGGTTTCTGACGGTCCGTCTGGAATTGCCCCGGGTGGGGGCCGTGAGTGTTCGGTGTCCAATGGGTGGGGTGCCCGTGCGCGTCCGACCGGCATTTGATAGATATCCGGGTATGCCTGTCTTCCCCGAGGAGCCGGAGATTCACGAGAGCCTCCCGGGCCCCGGCGTTCCCTTCCCCCGCGAGTCGGACGCACAAGCCCTCAACGCGCCTGCCACCGGCGGCGCGCCCGCCACCGCACCCACCACCGTCGCCGCTCCGGCCACGGTGCCCGGCCCCCGCCCGGCGTCCCCTCGCCCGGCCCCGCCGCGCGCCGCCCGGCCCGGTCCGCCGCTGCCGATCCCCAAGCCCGGTCCGGCACCGCGTCGCCCCGCCCCCGCCCCCGCCGCGCCGGAGGTGGAGGTCCAGCGGATCGCCGCCACCCCGGCCCAGGCGCTGGAGCATGCCGACGACGCGATCGACCTGCTGCTGGACGCCGGCCGAGACCCGGGCACCATCCTGGTGCTGACGGTCGGCGAGGCCCACCCCTGGCAGCAGCACGAGCTGTCCTTCGGTGAGGAGCGCTACTGGGCGCAGCTCGCCGACGGCGGCGACGTGTTCTACGCGGACGCCGCGCTGGCCCGTCCGGTCCGCCGCGAGGTGGTCGTCCTGGTGGTCAACGGCGGAACGCCCGCCCGCGCCGCCGAGGCGTACACCGAGGCGCTCGGCCGTGCGACCGCCCTGCTGGTGGTCTGCGGTGAGGCCGGCCCGGCGGCTGCGGGGACAGTCGCTGCCGCGCCCGCGGCCGGCCGCCCCGTCAACGCCTGACCGCAGTCGTTCCGCTCCGGGCCCGGTGCCGTACGGTACCGGGCCCGAACTCCGTCCGGCGACGGGCCGGCTCCGCTCCGAGTCCGTCCGGCGACGGGCGCTGCCTGGGCCGCCGGGGCCGCCTGATCGGTGCCCGGAGGCCGTGCGTACGGCGGTCTCTGCGGTTGTCGCGGTCTCGGCCGACCGGGCGGGCCCTACCGGCTCGGCCGGATCAGCGGCCTCTGCGGCCTCTGCGGGCTCAGCGGGTTCCGGTACGGCGGCTCGGCTCGACCGCCGCGACCCGCGCGGGCATCCACGGGGTCTCGGACTGCGGGGAGCGCTGAGCGTCCGTGCCGTGCTCTCCCTGCTCGACCGGCGGTCGGTGGGCGCGCGGACCCCGCGGTGCGTCGAGCGCCGAGCGCGGCGGCAGTTCGGTCACGGTGTGCACCGGCCCGTCCGCCCACGAGCCCGCGTGCGGATTGCGTCCGCTCCGCCCGTCCCCGAGGACCTGCCAGCCCGCCGGGGTGAGCCCGATGTACGCGCCGCAGCGCAGTCCGTGCAGCACGGCCGCGTCCTGCAGTGCCCACATCCATGCGCCGTCCTGCTCCGTCCAGCCGGGCGCGCCGTCGCGGCAGCGCAGCACCACGACCGTGCGGGTCGGCTCGGGCAGGCGCAGGTCGTGCGGGACGATCCGGCGCAGGTGTGCCAGCAGCGCGTTCCGGTGCTGCCAGCCGTCGGTGTCGCGCGACCAGGGGGTGAAGGAGGCCGAGGCGGCGAGGTGGTGGAGCGCGTCCACGACGCCGACCACGACCGTGCCCGGCTGGGGCAGGTGGCGTTGGTGCAGCTCCAGGACGAACTCGCGGGGGTCGCGCAGCAACGGGATCCCCGAGGCGGCCCAGGTCTCCAGGTCCAGCACCCGTCTGGGTACCGAACTCCGGGAGAGGGGATGCTGACCTCGGTCGATACCGTTGATCACGATCCTCCTTCCTGACCCGTGGGCAGGTGGGTGCCTGGGTACGCCGAAGGGCGGGTCTGGCGGACCGAGTTTCGGGTACCCCCCAATTCTCGGGGCATCGGGGGCAGGGCGGCAACGATGAAATGATGAACGCCATCCGATAGCCCATGGTCTGCCGGATATGTTCCACCATCGCCCGGGCGTTGCCGGGATGTCGACACGCCTTGATCCACAACGTTCGGAGCACGAGGCGGGCCGTTGCCGGCACGGTGACCACCCCTTTCCCGAGCCGGCCGGCCAGTGTGATCGAAATCGCTTGGCTTGATCCTTTCTGTTAGGCCATTCGAGTGAAGGCCGTTGTTCCCTCAGCAGCCCTCGGCCGTCCTGTCACCCCTGCACGGCCAGCACCAGCGGCAGCACCGCGCCCGCTCCGGCCCGGCGCAGCAGCCGGGCGGCCACGGTGACCGTCCAGCCCGAGTCGACGAGATCGTCCACCAGCAGCACCGGCCCGCCGGCGGCCGCCACCGCCTGCTCCACCTCCGGCGGCAGGACCAGCGACCCGGCCAGTGAGTGCAGCCGTTGGGCGCTGTTGCTGCGGGCCCCGTGCGGCGGCAGCCCACCGGCGTACTCGATCCTGCCGAGCAGTGGCATCCGCCCGATCTCGGCGATCCGCGCGCCGAGGCTGCCGACCAGCTGGGGGCGGGTCGAGGAGGCCATGGTCACCACACCGACCGGCCGCTCCAGCCGGGTGCCCCCCGACGTCGCGGGGCCGGCCCAGCCGCCCGGCCCGCGGGCCCAGTCGGCGAGGACCGCCACCAGCGCGTCCACCGCCTCGCCGGGGACGGGCACGTCCGGCGCCTGCTCGGCGAGCAGGGTGCGCAGCCGGGTGCCCCAGCCGATGTCCGACAGCCGGCCCAGCGCCCGGCCGGTCTCGGCCTGCTCGCCCGCCGGGATGCGGCCCTTGAGCGGCACTCCGAGCGCGTCCATCCCGGTCGGCCAGAGTCGGCGCGGCTCGAAGCTCACGCCCGGGCGCCCGAGCGCGGCCCGGGCGGCGGCCAGCGTCTCGGCGGAGACGTCCGGGGTGTGCAGCGGCCCCGCGCAGTTGTCGCACCGCCCGCACGGTGCGGCCTGCTCGTCGTCCAGCTGTCGGCGCAGGAACTCCATCCGGCAGCCGGTGGCCGCCGCATAGTCGCGCATCGCCCGCTGTTCCGCCTCCCGGGAGGCGGCGACCTTGGCGTAGCGGGCGGCGTCGTACGCCCAGCTCTGCCCGGTGGCCGTCCAGCCGCCCTTGACCCGGCGGACGGCGCCGTCCACGTCGAGCACCTTGAGCATGGTCTCCAGCCGGGCCCGGCGCAGGTCCACCCGGGGCTCCAGGGCGGCGGTGGAGAGCGGCCGACCGGCCTCGGCCAGCGCGTCGATGGTGCGCCGCACCTGCTCCTCCGGCGGGAAGGCCAGCGAGGCGAAGTACCGCCAGATCGCCTCGTCCTCGCGCCCGGGCAGCAGCAGCACCTCGGCCCGGTCCACGCCGCGCCCGGCCCGGCCGACCTGCTGGTAGTAGGCGATCGGCGAGCTGGGCGAGCCGAGGTGCACGACGAAGCCGAGGTCGGGCTTGTCGAAGCCCATGCCGAGCGCGGAGGTGGCGACCAGCGCCTTGACCCGGTTGGCCAGCAGGTCGGCCTCGGCGGTGCGGCGCTCGGCGTCCTCGGTGCGGCCGGAGTAGGAGGCCACCGGGAAGCCGCGCTCGCGCAGGAAGGCCGTCACCTCCTCGGCCGCGGCCACCGTCAGGGTGTAGACGATGCCCGAGCCGGGGAGCCGGTCGAGGTGGTCGGCCAGCCAGGCCAGCCGGTGCGCCGGGTCGGGCAGGGCCAGCACGCCGAGGGTGAGGCTCTCCCGGTCGAGCGGCCCGCGCAGCACCAGGGCGTGCTCGTCGGAGCTGCCGGTGCCGAGCTGCTCGGCCACGTCCGCGGTGACCCGGGCGTTGGCGGTCGCGGTGGTGGCCAGTACCGGGACGCCGGGCGGCAGCTCCGCGAGCATGGTGCGCAGCCGGCGGTAGTCGGGGCGGAAGTCGTGGCCCCAGTCCGAGATGCAGTGGGCCTCGTCGACCACCAGCAGGCCGGTGGAGGCGGCGAGCTTGGGCAGCACCTGGTCGCGGAAGTCCGGGTTGTTCAGCCGCTCGGGGCTGACCAGCAGGACGTCGACCTTCCCGGCGGCGACCTCGGCCTGGACCTCGTCCCACTCGTCGGTGTTGGCCGAGTTGATGGTGCGGGCGTGGATGCCGGCCCGGGCCGCCGAGTCGACCTGGTTGCGCATCAGGGCGAGCAACGGCGAGACGATCACCGTCGGCCCCGCGCCCCGGGCCCGGAGCAGGGCGGTGGCGATGAAGTAGACCGCGGACTTCCCCCAGCCGGTGCGCTGGACGACCAGGGCGCGGCGGTGGTCGACCACGAGGGCCTCGATGGCCGTCCACTGGTCCTCGCGCAGGGCGGCGCCGGGGCCGGCGAGCTCGCGCAGGACGGCCTCGGCCCGCGCCCGGACCTCGGCGCGGTCGGCGGTGGCGGTGGTGTGGGTGTCGGGCTGCTGCATGGCGTCCATGTAACCCCGTACCGCCGACAAGGAGCGAATGCCGGGGTGCGGCGACGGGGGAAGGCGAGGTGTATTTCATCCGCTGATCCGCTGAACGGCGATCAAAAATCACCCCGTGGAGGGCGTGTCGCTTGCTCCGAATGAGCTAACGAAAATCAGGAGGCGGAGTTATCGACAGAAAAAATCGGGTTTCGGCGGCGTCCGCGGATTGCGTCCAGTCTTGCGGCCATGAACGCGATGAACAACGAACACGTCATTCTGTCCCTCGGCCCGGCCTCCGAGCACCGGCCGGTCGTCATGCGCGGTCCGGCCGACATGGCCGAGCTGCTGCCCTACTTCCTGGGCTTCTACCCCGACGACAGCATCGTCGCGGTCGGCCTCCAGGGCCCCGACCTGCACCAGGGCGGGGTGATCCGGGCGGACCTCCCGGACTCGCCCGCGCAGTGGCCGGCCGCCGCGGAGGAGACGGCCGCCCTGCTGGTCGCCCTCTCCGAGCGGCACGGCGCCCGGCCGCCCCAGGTGCTCCTCTACCTCTGCCAGGATCCCGGCGCGCCGCACGCCCCGCCGGTGGTGGACGGCCTGCGACCGCTGGCGGACGACCTCCGGGCGGCCTTCGGGCGCCGGGGCGTGGTGGTCAAGGAGGCGCTGTGCGTCTCGGGCGGCCGCTGGTGGTCCTTCCTCTGCCGCGGCACCGCGTGCTGCGATCCGGCGGGCAACCCGGTGCGGCGCGGTCCCGATCCGGGCCCGGCGGCCGCCGCCGCGACGGTCGCCGGCCTGGTGCCGCGCGGCAGCCGCAAGGCCATCATGGCCGGGCTGACCCCGATCGGCCCGCCGGGTGACGCCGCCCGGCGCGAGGCGCTCGTCCGGGCCGAGGCGGCCGTGGGCTCGGTCTCCCGGGAGCAGGGCATCGGGCTGCTCGACCAGGCCGTCGCCGAGTTCGCGGCCGGGGCCCGGGAGCTCGATCCGGAGCGGACGGCCCGGCTGCTGTTCGCCCTGCGCGACCGGGTCGTGCGGGACCGCGGCGTCGAGTACGCCCGGGCCGCCGAGCTGGCTCCCGCCGAACGCCTCTGGCGCTTCCTCGCCCGCCACGCCGTGCCGCCGTACGAGGGTTGCGCGGTGGCCCCGCTCACCCTGCTGGCCTGGGCCTCCTGGGTCGCGGGGGACACGGCGACGGCCCGGGTCGTGCTCGGCCACGTCCTGCGGCTCGACCCGGGCTACCTGCTGGCCGAACTGCTCCACGAGTCGCTCAACGACGGCATGGCGCCCGGGGCACTGCTGGCCGCCGTCGAGGCCCAGCGGCGGCGGCGCGAGCAGCACGCGCCCGCGTCGGCCCCGGCCGACGACCCCCCGCAGCCCGTCGGGGGAGCGGCCCCGGCGCCCGCGGCCCCGGCGGACGAAGCCCCCGGCGAGCGGCCGGGCCGGGCCGCCGGCGCCCGCCGACGCCGCCGGGGCACCCGCCGCAAGGGCTCGTCCACGGTGCCGGCACCCGCGGCCGGGCCTGCGCCGACCGGTCACGGTCCCGGCGACCCGGCGCCGGACGGGAGCACCCCCGGACCGGTGGCCGTGTCGTCGGCGCCCGGACGGGCCGCGGCGCCCGGGCGTGCCCGGCCGGCCGGGGAGCGCTCCGCCCGGAGCCCGCGGCTCGGCCGTGCGGCGGCGTGCCTGCCCGCGGCCGCACGCCCCGGGACCGGCCTGCACCGGTGCCGCGGGGTCCGGCGGGCGGCGAAGGGAGGCCGCCGTGTCCACTGAACCGCTCGCCGCCGCACCGGCCCCCGGTCCGCTACGCCTCCCCGTGCGCCATCTTGATCAGGCGGTCCAGCACCTTGCCGCCGCTCACCCGCAGGCCGTCGTGCTCCCACTCGTTGGTGATCCAGGTCCGCAGGCCGCGCACCGCGCGGGCGGTCTCCAGCGAGTCGGCGGTGTCCACGTACATGTCGTCGTGGTACACCGCCGCCACGACCGGCACGCTGTTGGCGGCCAGGCGCGCCCGGTCGTACAGGTCGGGCCAGTCGGTGCGGGCGGCGAGCAGTTCCGCGGTCTCCTTCAGCGGCCGCAGCGCCGGGTCGGTGTCGAACATCCAGGGGTAGATCATCTCCCCGGTGAACAGCACCGGCGTGCCGGACTCCAGCGCGGCCCGGGCGTCGAACTGCGGGAACTCCTTGCGGAGCCGCTCGGCGGACCAGGCGGTGCCGCCCTGGTCCACCGACCGCTGGCCGTAGATCGACTCGTGCAGCACGGCGTACAGCGGGCCGCCCGCGAAGGAGAGCTGCGCCTGGGTGCCGGCCAGGAAGGTGTCGGAGAGCTCGGGCCCGGCCGCGCCCTCCACCCAGGCCTCCTCCAGCAGGTAGTGCAGGACGCCGGAGCCGCTGCCGCCGCCGAGCAGCAGTCCGAGGGCCTGGAAGGCCTCGACGGTGAGCACCCCGCCGTCCGGCAGGGTCGCGGGGGAGTCCGCGAGGTGGGCGGCGATCGCCCGCACCGCTTCGACGTCCTGCGGGAACCGCGCGTAGTGGTCCTCGTTCTTGCCGACCACGCGCGGGTAGGCGGCGCGGTAGACGTCGTCGGCCGAGCTGCCCAGGCCGGCCAGGCCACCGGTGATGAAGGCCTCGGTCAGGCCCTCGGGAGCGATGGAGAGGTAGGTGAGGGTGCAGAAGCCGCCGAAGCTCTGGCCGAGCACGCTCCAGCGCCGGTCGGCGCCGAGCAGCCGGGTGCGGATCAGCTCGGCGTCACGGACGATCGAGTCCGCGCGGAAGCACGCGAGGTAGTCCGCCTGCTCCTGCGGGCCGCCGCGCCGGGCGAGGGTTTGCCGGGTCGCGGGCGTGGAGCGCCCGGTGCCGCGCTGGTCGAGCAGGAGCACCCGGTAGTCGTCCAGCGCGCGCTCCAGCCAGGCGTCCCGGCCGACCGGGCGGGCGGCCTTGCCGCCGGGCCCGCCCTGGAGGAAGAGCAGCCAGGGCAGGTCGTCCCGCTCGCGGCCGGCGGCCACCACCTCGCGGGCGTACACCTCGATCTGCTCGCCCTGCGGGGCCGCGTGGTCGAGGGGGACCTGGAACACGTGGTCGGTCGTGACGATCCCGGGCAGCCGGCTGACGGTGGACATGGAACTCCTCGGTCTCTGCTGGTCACAGCGGTGGCGTCGCGGATCACGGGGTCACCGGGTGCGGGGCCGCGACCCCCGCACCGTATCCTGGCGGCGATCGAGCGCCGGTTCGACCGCCCCCCGTCCGTCCGACCGGGCGGCCGACCGCGGCCGACGCCCGGTCCGAGCAGCACGGACGGCCGCCCGGGAAGTCCGGAACCGGACCCCGACCGCGGGGCGGGCGGCCCTCGGCAAGGCCCCGGCGGCACTCCGGCGCGAGCGGCACGACCGCCCGGCGGGGCCCGCCCCGGCCGGCGGCGGTCGCGGCGGGGCGTGACCTGGTGGCGGTGCACGGCGTTCACCCCGGGGGCCTCGTGTCCGGACGCCGGCCGACCGGCGCCCGGCCGGTCCGAGGAGCGGGCCACGGGGGCAGGGCGTCACCGGCAGGCCGGGAAACCGGACCTGACGGCGTGTCGGGCGCGGTGACGGGCTCGACGCGAAGGCGCGGCGCGCCGGTACCGGCCCGGTACCGGGCACTGCATGGCACGACCCGCCGCCGGGTACGGCCAGACACGGCACACCCGCCGACGGGAAACCCCGTCGGCCCGGCACCATCAGCACGCGATCGAGCATGCTCGCGGCCCACCGGCCTGACCCGGCCACCGGACCGCCGAGGGGAGGAGAGTCCGGTGACCGCCATGAGGCCACCACAGGCCATGCCGGCCGAGAGCGTGCTCGGCGCGCCGAGACCGGTCGGGCGTCCCGACCTGGTCCCGCCGGCCGGCCCCGGGAGCGCACCCGCCGGCCCCGGCCGGCCCACCGCCCCGCCGCGCCCCCAGCCGCCCGCGGTCCACCACGCGGTGATCTGCGTCAACGCCCCGGCGATGGCCGCCTCCGGCCCCGACGGCCAGCTGCGCGGTCAGGGCCTGCACGGCTTCTACCGCAACGGCGTCCGGGCGCTCGCCCGGATGGAACTGCGGCTGGGCGGCATGGAGCCGCTGCCCCTCCAGGGCGCCCTGACCAGCACCGCCCAGGCCCGCTTCCTCGGCGCCGTCCGCGTCCCCGGCGACCTCGACCCGGACCCGGCGCTCACCGTCGAGCGGCTGCGCCACGCGGACGGCGTGGAGACCGTCGTCGTGCGCAACACCGGACCGCGGCCCGCCAGGCTGCCGCTGGAGATCGCCGTCGGCACGGACCTCGGCCCGGTCGCCGAGATCGCCGCCGGGCACCGCCCGCCGGACCTGCCGGGCCAGGTGCAGTCCGCCGGACTGCGCTGGACGGGTCCCGTGCACAGCGCCGTGGTCAGCGCCAAGCCCTCCCCGCACGCGGTGCTGGCCGGCGCCGGGGTGCTCCGCTGGGACCTGGAGGTCCAGCCCGGCGCCCGCTGGTCGGTCGAGCTGCGCACCGAGCTGGAGGGCGCCGCCACCGGCCCGCGCCCACCCGGCGGCCGCGGCACCGGTGTCCCGCTGCCCTGGTCCGAGCCGGAGGTCCGCAGCGACGACTCCCGGGCCGCCCCGCTGGTCTCGCGCTCCCTGGACGCCCTCGGCGGACTGCTGTTCGCCGACCCGGACCGCCCGACCGACCTCTACCCGGCCTCCGGCGCGCCCTGGCGCTTCGGCCTCGCCCCGGCCGACGCGCTCTGGGCCGCCCGGCTGACCCTGCCGCTCGGCACCCGGCTGGCCGCGGGCACCCTCCGGGCGCTGGCCCGCCGTCAGCAGCTCGCCCCCGCCCCGGGCCGTACCGAGGGCCTGCTGCCCGGCGGCCTGCGGCACGGCGGCCCGGAGCTGCCGCCCACCTGCACCGCCACCGAGGCCACCCTGCTGTTCGTCACCGTGCTGGCCGAGGCCTGGCGCTGGGGCCTGCCCCGGGCGGAGGTCACCGAGCTGCTCCCGGCCGCCGAGCGCGCCCTGGCCGCCCTGCGCGACGGACTGGTCGACGGCTTCGTCACCGACCTCAGCCGTCCCGCCGAGGAGCGCTCCGCCCACCCGGTCGCCGCCCGTGCGGAGGTCCAGGCACAGGCCCACCGGGCCGCCCTGCACGGCGCCGAGCTGCTGGAGGCCTTCGGGCGCCCGGGCGCCGAGGGCTGGCGGAGCTGGGCCGCCGGGCTTCGCGGGCGCTTCCGCGAGCGGTTCTGGATCGACGACCTCTCCGGGGGCCGCCCCGCCGCCGGGCTGGCCCCGGGCGGCCAGCCCCTGCCCGCGCTCGCCTCCTGCCTGGTCCACCTGCTGGACCCCGGGCTCGCCGCCGACGGCGGCCGGCACGAGAGCCTGCTGGACCGCGAGCAGACCCGGCTGCTCGCCCAGCGCCTGGTCGCACCGGAGCTGGACAGCGGCTGGGGCCTGCGCACCCTCAGCGCCAAGTCGCCCCGCTTCAACCCGTTGGGCCACCGCGGCGGCGCGGTACGGGTGCACGAGACGGCGCTGGCGATCGCCGGACTGGCCGAGGCCGGCCACGAGAACGAGGCCGGCACCCTGCTGGAGGGGCTGCTCGCCGCGGCCGCCCACTTCGAGGGGCGCTTGCCGGAGATGTACGCGGGGGAGCAGCGGACCCCCGGCTGCCCGCCCGTTCCGCACCCGGCGGCCTGCCGCCCGGCGGCGGTCTCCGCGGCCGGCGCCGCACACGCGGTGTTCGCCCTCGCCGGGGTCCGCCCGGACGTCCCAGGCGGCCGGGTCCTGGTCCGCCCGGCCAGCACCGCGCCGCTCGGCGAACTGGAGCTGACCGGACTGCGGGTCGCGGGCGAGCCGTTCTCGGTCCGGGTGAGCCGGATCGGGGTGGCGATGGTCGAGGAGGCCTCCGCGGACCTGCAGCTCGTGGCCCGCTGACCGCGGGCTCCGGCCACGCCTCCCGGGCCGCGCCTCCCCGGCCCGGCCGCGCCGCGCCGGTGACACCACCGCAGTGACACCACCTCGGCGCCTCCGGGCCCGGAGGCAGCGCCCGCCCGGGTCCGGACCGTACCGGGCGGGCTACCGGCCTCGGCCGGGCCGCGCGCAGGGCCTGTGCTTATCGTCAGAGAGACGACTATGATCGTCGCCATGTCGCGTTACGATCCGTCGGCCTTCCCCCCGTTCGCTGTCACGGTTGACCTGGTGGTGCTGACGGTGCGCGACCACGCGCTCTGCGCCCTGCTGGTCAGACGGGGCGAGCCGCCGTTCCAGGGGTACTGGGCGCTGCCCGGCGGCTTCGTCCGCCCGGACGAGGGCCTGGCCGAGGCCGCCTCCCGGGAGCTGGCCGAGGAGACCGGCCTGCGCGCGCACTCGGCCCCGGGCCACGACGCGGTCGGCCCCGGTGCGGCCGGCGCCCACCTGGAGCAGCTCGCCACCTACGGCCATCCGCAGCGCGACCCGCGGATGCGCGTGGTCAGCGTGGCCTACCTGGTGCTCGCCCCCGACCTGCCGACGCCCCGGGCCGGCGGTGACGCCAGCAGCGCCCGCTGGGCCCCGGTCGGCGAGCTCCTCGGCGACAACCCGGCCGACGGCGTCCCGCTCGCCTTCGACCACGGGCTGATCCTCGCCGACGGCGTGGAACGCGCCCGCTCCAAGATCGAGTACTCCTCCCTCGCGACCGCGTTCTGCCCGACCGAGTTCACCGTCGGCGAGCTGCGCCGGGTCTACGAGGCGGTCTGGGGCGTGGTGCTGGACCCGCGGAACTTCCACCGCAAGGTCACCGGCACCCCCGGGTTCCTGCTGCCCTCCGGCGGCACGACGACCCGTCAGGGCGGCCGCCCGGCACAGCTGTTCACCGCCGGCGGCGCGACCGTCCTCAACCCGCCCATGCTCCGCCCGGAGTCCTGAGCACCGGCGCACGCGCCCGGGCCGCCCACGGCACAGCGCGTCCGGGTCGCTTCCCGGCGGGGCCCGGGCGGCGCCCGCGGTCGGGGGGCTCGGCTCCCCCCGGCGGCCGAATGGCCCGGCCCGGCTGCGCCCGCGGGGGCACCGACGCAGAGTGTCGGTGGACGCTTCGGCCGCCGGGTCGAAGGCCTCCCGGACCCCAGGAGCCCCCTGATGGCCCTCAACGACTGCGTGCACCAGCGATTCGTCATCGACGGGCTGGTGGCCGACTACAAGAGCCTGGACGCGACCACCACCGGGACGGAGAGGGAACTGGCCCGGCTGCTGGCCGAGCAGGCCGCACCCGAGACGATCGCCGCCGTGCAGGAGAGGCTGGCCGCCGAGCGTGAGCAGCTGGGCCAGCTCGCCGTCGGGGGTCAGCGTGCCGTCGACGAGTTCCGGGCGGTCTGCGGCGGCGAGAAGCTCCCTGAGCTGCCCTGGCCGACCCGGTAGAGCGGCGGTCGGGCGGCGCCGCGACCCTCCCACCGCTGCCCCCGCGGTGACCCGGCGGTGAGCGGTCCCGTGAATCGCAGGATCGGATTTTCCCCTGATCGGGTGAGGTGGGCAGTCGCCGGGCCTGTGCCGTTCCCGTAATGCCCGGAATAGCCTCCGCCGCCCCCTAGTGTGCTGGCGCGGAGCCGTGCGGCGGGCGAACGCCGGCCCACCAGGGGGTGCTCCGCGTCGAGCAGGCCGGCCGAGGGCATGGGAGCAGCCAGCGATGATCCAGATCACCGGACTGACCAAGGTCTACCGCAAGGGCGCTCCGCCCGCCGTGCTGGACCTGACCTTCGATGCCCGGCCCGGCACGGTGACCGCGCTGCTCGGCACCGAGGGCGCGGGCAAGTCCACCGCGCTGCGGCTGATGCTGGAACTCGAACGGGGCCAGGGCGTCACGCTCTTCGACGGCCGTCCCTACCGCCGGCTACGCCGCCCCGAGCGCGAGGTCGGCGTGCTGCTGCCCGGCCCGGGTGAGGGCGCGGCCGCGGTGGCCGGGCACCCGGGCCGCCGGGCGGACGGCCACCTGCGGATGCTCGCTGCTGCCGTCGGCGTCCCGGCCCGACGGGCCGACGAACTGTTGGAACAGACCCGGCTGGCGGCCGTCGCCGGGCAGCGGCTGCGGAGCTTCTCGCCCGGGATGCACCGCCGGCTGGCCCTGGCCGCCGCCCTGCTCGGCGACCCCGGCACGCTGCTGCTGGACGCGCCGACCGAGGGCCTGTCGCCGCGCAACATCGAGTGGTTCCACTCCTTCCTGCGCTCGTTCGCCGTCGCCGGTGGAACGGTCCTGGTGACCACCCGCACCCCGCAGGAGGCCTCCCAGCTCGCGGACCGGGTCGTCACCCTGGACCACGGCCGCCTGGTGGCCGACCAGCCGGTCACGGAGTTCCGCCGGACCAGGCTCAGCCCCGAAGTGGCCGTCCGGGGCCCGCAGATGGCGCGCCTGGCGGACCTGTTGGTCAGCCAGGGCGCCGAGGTCCGCCGGGACGGGAGCGTGGGACTCGCCGTGGCCGGCATCGACCGCACCGAGATCGGCGAACTCGCCTACCGCCACGGGATCCTGCTGCACGAGCTGGCCGACCGCGTGGTCGAGCAGCCCGCGCCCAGGGTCGTCCTGCCGGTCGCCTCGGGCCGCTCCGGCCACCTCCGGGTCCGTTCGGCGGCGGACACCGAACCGGGCCCCGGGCCGGGCCGTGAGGCCGTCGACGAGCCCGCGCGGCCCGCCGCCGGAGCAGCCCCCGCCGTCGTGCCCGTTCCCGCCGCCGTCCCCGTTCCCGCCGTCGTGCCCGTTCCCGCTGCCGCGCCGGCCACCGAATCCGACGGCGCGTCGGCCGCCGGCCCGGAGGGCACGTCGGCCACCGAGTCCGACGCGGAGGCGACCACTCCGCAGCGCCGGGCGCCCCGCCACCAGGCGCCGCACCACCAGGACGACGGGTCCCTGCCCACCCGCGCGCTGCCCGTCGCCGTGATCGGCGCCGCCCTCCCCGCACTCGGCACGCCCGCGCCACGGGCCGCGTCCGCCGGTTCCGGCCGGCCCGCCGAGCGCCCCGGGGCCGGCGAGCCGGCCCCGACCGTCGCCGTCGACCGGCTCTTCCGTGACGAGCCCGCGCCGGGCGGGCAGACCGCCCGGGCCAAGCCCCCGGGCCGCCGCGAGAACGCCGACGTCCTCGCCGACGACACCGTCCGTCTCCGCCGCCTCACCTCGGGCGTGACCGCCGCCCCGGCGCCCGCCATCACCGACGACCACCGGAGCGAGTGAACCCGTGCGTGTCCTGGCCTACGAACTGCGCCGTCTGCGCGGCCTGCGCTCCACCTGGCTGCTGCTCGCCGCCGTACTCCTCGGCGACGCCGCCGTGGCCGCCGTCCTGGCGAGCCAGACCCCGGGCGGTCCGCTGGCCGCCCCCGCCGGGGTGCGTCTGCTGACCGCCGCCGTCCCGCTGATCCCGCTGCCGTTCGCGGCCCTTGGTGCCGGCGTGCTGGGCGCGCTCTCGTACGGGCACGAGGTGTGCCACCCGGGCCTGCCGGCCTCGCTGGTGTCGTACCCGCGCAGGGTGCGGCTGTTGCTGGCCAAGCTGCTGGTGGTCGGCCCGGTGGCGGCGCTGCTGGCGCCGGCCACGCTGCTGCTCGACGCGGTGGCCGTGCACCTCGCGCTGCCGGACGGGGTGACGGTGGCGGCCTGGGCGGATCCCGGCGCGCTGTCGGACCGGGTGTCCGGGGCGGTGAGCGGCGCCGGACTGTCCGGGCTGTCCGACCTGCCGGCTGCCTTCGCCCCGTTGGCGCTGGTCGCCGGCCACGGGGTGCCGGCCGCTCTGCTGGCGTTCGTCCTGCTGACCGTGGTGGCCGCGTGGACCGGGGTGCTGGCCGCAGCGCTCACCCGCAGTGCCGCCGCCGGGATGCTGCTGCTGTGCGCGCTGCCGCCGCTGCTGGAGTCCGGAGTGGCCCTGCTGCTGCGCCGAACCGGTCGGCCGTGGCCGGTGCGGGCGGCCGGGCTGCTGCCGTTCCAGTCCGGGATCGAGTGGGCCTACGGCTGGGTGTACGGCGGCGCGCGCGGTGCGGCGGCCGGGAGCATGGCGCTGACCGACCCGGGGCTGCTGGCGGCGGTCACCGCCCCCGCAGCCGCCCTGCTGCTCGCCGCACTGCTCGTCCTGGCCCGTCGCCGCGCGCTGTAGTGCCTGCCGTCGCAAGCGCTCGGGGGCCGACCGCCCCGAAAAACCAAGATCGACCAGCAGTGACCGTATTGAGCGGTTCTTCCTGATAAGAAGTCAATTATCCAGTCACGGTCGATCACCCTTTCGTGTGCTTTTCACGAGAATTCTCAAGCCGCGCCTGCCGATCGCCGACAAAGGAGGCGTGAGTACCCTTGCGCACCCCACCATGACCCCCGCCCGTTCCGCCGATGGGCCGATCCACGGCTCCGGCGACCTGGACCGCTTCTCGTACGCCGACCGGCCGACCCCGCCGGCGCCCCGCTGGGAGGGCGCCGAGTCCGACATCTCCCGGGTCGGCCGCAAGACCACCAGCAGCCGCGGACGCGGTCTGCACGGCCAGCTGGTCCAGCAGCTCGGCCAGATGATCGTCTCCGGTGACCTCGGCGCCGACCGCCCGCTCGTCCCCGAGGAGATCGGCCAGCGCTTCGAGGTCTCCCGGACCGTCGTCCGCGAGTCGCTGCGCGTGCTGGAGGCCAAGGGCCTGGTCAGCGCCCGGCCGAACGTCGGCACCCGGGTCCGTCCGGTCGGCGACTGGAACCTGCTGGACCCCGACATCATCGAGTGGCGCGCCTTCGGCCCGCAGCGGGACGAGCAGCGCCGGGAGCTGTTCGAGCTCCGCTGGGCGATCGAGCCGCTGGCCGCCCGGCTCGCCGCCGGCCACGGCCGGGAGGACGTCCAGCACCGGCTGGTCGAGCTGGTCGAGATCATGGGCCACGCCGCCTCCCAGGCCGACCTCTCCACCTACACCCGGGCCGACGCCGAGCTGCACGGCCTGGTCCTGCAGATGGCCGGCAACCGGATGCTGGAGCACCTGTCCGGGATCGTGGCCTGCGCGCTGCAGGTCTCGGGCGGCCCGGCGATCTCCTGCGAGCGGCCCTCCGAGGCCTCGGTCGGTCTGCACGCCCGGCTGGTGGACGCCCTGGGGGCGGGCGACGGCGCCGCGGGCGAGGTCGCGATGCGGGCGCTGCTCACCGTCCACCCCGAGATCGAGCCGTCCGTCCCCGCGCCCCGGGAGCACTGAGCGGGCTGTTCCGACGAGCGGAGGCGCCGGGCCCGGCGGTCCGCTCCGCCAGGGCCCTCCGGCCGCACCGCGCGGCGCAGCCGGAGGGCCTCCGCATGCGGAGGCCCGCGGGGCTCCGGCCACCGCGGCCCCCGACCACCCGGCCCCTGCCCCCGACGGCCCGGCCCCGACGACCCGGCCCATGGCCCCCGAGCGCCCCGGTCTCCCCGCCCCCGCGTGCGTGGCCCGGCTCCCGCCGCCCCTGGTCCCCGGCGTGCGGCCTCGCCCCTGCCGCCCCTGGCCCTGGCCCTGGCCCCGGCCCCAGCCCCCGCTCCTTCCGCCCTCGCTCCTTCCGGCCCGCCCGCAAAGCTGCCCGAGCCATGACAAAGGTTTCGGCGCGAGTGCGCGATGATGGAATCCGGCCGCGTGGCCGTGGGCGCCGAGTGGTGTGACCCGCGACACGAAGGCCATGCGTAACACTTGACGAGTAGCAGCGATGTCTCCTGAGCGGGAGCAGCTCCGGAATACTCCAACATGTCAGAATGCTGTGTTGGTCCGCGGCGCTGCTGCCGTCCTGCAAACCCAGTCCTCAAGCCCGAGTCGGTCGGAATCGACACCGCGCGTCCGGCGCGCGATCTCCTTCCCCGCCCGCTCGGGCGGCCGGTACGGGTTCGAGTCCACTCATCGTCCGAGAGGTTGTTCGTGTCGGCCAGCACATCCCGTTCGCTTCCCCCCGAGATCGCCGAGTCCGCAGCTCTGCTGGCGCTCATCGAGCGGGGCAAGGCCCAGGGGCAGATCGCCGGTGACGACGTGCGCCAGGCGTTCGAGGCGGACCAGATCCCGGTCACCAAGTGGAAGAACGTCATGCGCAGCCTCAATCAGGTGCTGATTGAGGAGGGCGTGGACCTCATGGTCAGCGCGGCCGAACCGGCCGGCGCCAAGCGCAAGAGCGTTGCTGCCAAGAGCCCCACCAAGCGCACCGCCACCAAGGCTGTCACCACCCGGACCCCGGCCGCTCCGTCGGCCCCGACCAAGCCGCCCGTGCGGATCGCCCCCGGCGCTCCCGTCGCGGCTCCGGCCGTCGCGGCCGCCGCTGCGCCGGCCCCCACGGTCTCGGCCGACATCACCGTCGAGGGTGCGGCCGTCGCGGTCGCCGAGGTGAAGGCCGCCCCGGCGAAGAAGGCCGTTGCCGCCAAGAAGACCGCCGCCAAGAAGACCGCCGCGCCGGCCAAGAAGGCCGCCGCCAAGAAGACCGCCGCCGGCAAGGCCGGCAAGGGTGGCGACGAGGAGCTGCTCGGCGACGAGGAGCTGGTCGAGGACACGGCGCTGCCGGGCGACAAGGCCGAGGCCGAGGGTCCGGAGGAGGAGTCGGAGGGCTTCGTCCTCTCCGACGACGACGAGGACGACGCGCCGGCCCAGCAGGTCGCCGTCGCCGGTGCCACCGCCGACCCGGTCAAGGACTACCTGAAGCAGATCGGCAAGGTCCCGCTGCTCAACGCCGAGCAGGAGGTCGAGCTCGCCAAGCGGATCGAGGCCGGCCTGTTCGCCGAGGACAAGCTCTCGGCCGCCGACAAGCTCGCCCCCAAGCTCAAGCGCGAGCTGGAGATCATCGCCGAGGACGGCCGCCGGGCCAAGAACCACCTGCTGGAGGCCAACCTCCGCCTCGTGGTCTCGCTGGCCAAGCGCTACACCGGCCGCGGCATGCTCTTCCTGGACCTGATCCAGGAGGGCAACCTGGGTCTGATCCGTGCGGTCGAGAAGTTCGACTACACCAAGGGCTACAAGTTCTCGACCTACGCCACCTGGTGGATCCGCCAGGCGATCACCCGCGCCATGGCCGACCAGGCCCGCACCATCCGCATCCCGGTGCACATGGTCGAGGTCATCAACAAGCTGGCCCGCGTCCAGCGCCAGATGCTCCAGGACCTGGGCCGCGAGCCCACCCCGGAGGAGCTGGCCAAGGAACTCGACATGACCCCCGAGAAGGTCATCGAGGTCCAGAAGTACGGCCGTGAGCCGATCTCGCTGCACACCCCGCTGGGCGAGGACGGCGACAGCGAGTTCGGTGACCTCATCGAGGACTCCGAGGCGGTCGTCCCGGCCGACGCGGTCTCCTTCACCCTGCTCCAGGAGCAGCTGCACTCGGTGCTGGACACGCTGTCCGAGCGCGAGGCCGGCGTGGTCTCGATGCGCTTCGGCCTGACCGACGGCCAGCCGAAGACGCTCGACGAGATCGGCAAGGTGTACGGGGTCACCCGTGAGCGCATCCGCCAGATCGAGTCGAAGACCATGTCGAAGCTGCGCCACCCGTCGCGTTCCCAGGTGCTGCGCGACTACCTGGACTGATCGCCGGATCGGATCGGCAACGATCGTCGGGGCGGGAGGCCGGGCGCGAAACGGTGCGGGCCGGGGGGGGGGGGTGGGGCCCCGGGGTGGGCGGGAGCGGGGGGGGTGTGGGG
>NZ_JBEOUW010000022.1:0-47470 GCF_040303045.1 Kitasatospora sp. NPDC096140 | reverse complement strand
CCTGGTCGCGGCTGCCCCCCCGGTGGGGTCCCCGGGTCGGGCGCGAGTCCGGGTCGTTTTCGCCCTTTGGTTCGGAAACGTTTCGGGGGGGCGAAGGCCCGGAACCGTACGGTTCCGGGCCTTCGCGGCTGTTCGGACCCGGTGTGTCAGCGTCCGGGTGGTGGTTGTCGCTCGTCCGGGTGGCGGCTCGTCCGGATGCGGTCGCACGGTGTAGCCGGTCACCTACGCTGTGCCGGTTGCCTGCTGCCGAGCCTTCTGGAGTCACGGTGCCGACCGAGCCGGACCGCACTGACCTGCCGAACCCCGCCCCGCCGCGGAGCGACCCGGCCGCCCCGCGGGCGAACCGCCGCCGCCGGGCCGCCGCACTGGCGCTGCTCGCCGCCGTGCCCGTCCCGCTGGTCGCCCTCGGGGCGGCGCCGGCCGAGGCGCAGCGCCGGGTGGTCGGGGGCAATGCGGCGAGCACCGTCGACCACCCGTGGATCGTGGCGCTGGCCAGCCGTCAGCAGTTCGGCAGCGGCCGCTCCGGTCAGTTCTGCGGAGGCGCGCTGGTCGGCCCGACCAAGGTGGTGACGGCCGCGCACTGCTTCTACGACGAGGCCAAGGGGCGGGTGGAACGGCCTGGCCTCAAGGTGATCGTCGGCCGGGACGACATGCGCGGCACGTCCGGCCGCGAGGTGCCGGTGCGCTCGGTCTGGATCCACCCCGACTACTCCTTCGCCGCGAACATGAACGACGTCGCGGTGCTCACCCTCGCCGAGCCCCAGGGGGCGCGGCCGGTGGTCGAGCTGGTCGGCCAGGGCGAGACCGCGCCATACGCGGCCGGGACGAGGGCGCGGGTGTTCGGCTGGGGTGACACCACGGGGCGGGGCGACTACTCGCCCGTGCTGCGCGGGGTGGACGTGTCGATGGTCCCGGACGAGTCCTGTGCGCACGCCTACCCGGGCGGGCAGGACGGCAAGTTCGACGCCCGGGGCATGGTCTGCGCGGGCGAGGAGAAGGGCGGCAAGGACGCCTGCCAGGGCGACAGCGGAGGCCCGCTGATCGTCGAGGGGCGGCTGGTCGGCCTGGTCTCCTGGGGGACGGGTTGCGCCGAGGCGGCCCATCCGGGGGTCTACACCCGGATCTCCTCGGTCGCGGACGCGGTGCACTCGGTGCTGTGAGCGGCTTGCGACCGCCGCTGACCTCGCGGTGGGTGACGGGGCGGTCACGTTCTGACGCCGCGTCGGAGAGCGCGGGTCGGGGCGGATGAACGCGGGAGAACCGTCCGCGGAACAGGAGCCGTCCTCCGAGCGGGAGTCGTCCGCGGGGCCGGGACCGTCGGTGGAACAGCAGAGCCGGGCGACCGACCCCCGAGGGGGTCGGTCGCCCGGCTCACCGGTCGCGCGCGGTGCGCGACCGGACACAGCTCGACGTCGGCTGCCGGTGGTGGCGCCTGGGATCAGCGCTCGTCGTCGTCGGCCGTCGCGGTGGTGGTGCTGAGACGGCCGCTCTCGTCCTGTATCTCCACGGCGATCTTCTTGAGCTCGGGCTCGAACTTCCGGCCGTGGTGGGCGCAGAAGAGCAGCTCTCCGCCGCTGGCGAGCACGACGCGCAGGTAGGCCTGGGCGCCGCAGCGGTCGCAGCGGTCAGCCGCGGTGAGCGGGCTCGCAGGTGTCAGAACAGTAGTCACGTCGCCTCTTCTCTAGCTCGACGAGCTGTCGTACCAGGGTCAACATCCAACCAGGCCGAAAACGTTCCCGCTCGTGGCTTTTCTTCTCTGAGGATTCTGCTGTGTTGATGAGGACGTGCCCCGGGGGCCGGTGGTTCATGCGTGCCGGAAACCCGGGATCCGCCCGTCGCTCGAACGTCCGATCGGGATCGGGTTCGAGGTCCGCGTAGCATAATCCTCTGCCGGGTTGGAGCATAAGCCCCGTCCCGGGCCCCGGTAGCCTGCATAACGGCAGTTCCGGAGCCTGTACCGGGCCCCACGATCCGCCAGGACCGGTGCTACCGGGAGGAGATGGCGCCCCGGGGGCCCACGCCCCGGCGCGGTCCTTGTTCGCGCAGCGCGTACAAGCTGCGAGGGGCCGGCTCGACGTGCTGTGCACCCGGCGGAGGGGTGCGGGCACGCAGAGCGACGGATGTCGGTGCGGTGTGCTGCACTGGCGTTTGGTCCGGATCCGTCCGGATGTGACCGATGAGACAGAACTTCACCGAGGAGAGTGCCGCCGTGAGTGCCGAAACGACCGTGCCGTCCGCGCTGCTGGCCGGCGACGACGGTTCCAACTACACCGCGCGGCACCTGCTCGTCCTGGAGGGCCTGGAGGCGGTCCGCAAGCGTCCCGGCATGTACATCGGCTCGACGGACAGCCGCGGCCTGATGCACTGCCTCTGGGAGATCATCGACAACTCCGTCGACGAGGCGCTCGGCGGCTACTGCGACCGCATCGACGTCGTGCTGCACCCCGACTCCTCGGTCGAGGTCCGCGACAACGGGCGCGGCATCCCGGTCGACGTCGAGCCCAAGACCGGGCTGTCCGGCGTCGAGGTCGTGATGACCAAGCTGCACGCCGGCGGCAAGTTCGGCGGCGGCTCCTACGCGGCCTCCGGCGGTCTGCACGGCGTCGGTGCTTCGGTGGTCAACGCCCTCTCCGCCCGGCTGGACGTCGAGGTCGACCGCAGTGGCCACACCCACGCGATCAGCTTCCGCCGCGGCACCCCCGGCATCTTCACCGAGACCAGCCCGGACGCGCCCTTCGAGCCCGCCAACGGCCTGACCAAGGCCCGCAAGGTGCCGAAGACCCGCACCGGCACCCGGATCCGCTACTGGGCGGACCGCCAGATCTTCCTCAAGGACGCCAAGCTCTCCCTGGAGACGCTGCACAGCCGCGCCCGGCAGACCGCCTTCCTCGTCCCCGGCCTGACCATCGTCGTGCGTGACGAACGGCTCACCGAGAGCGAGCAGATCGAGGAGTCGGTCTTCCGCTACGACGGCGGCATCGCCGAGTTCTGCGAGTTCCTGGCCCCCGACAAGCCGGTCTGCGACGTGCTGCGGCTGCGCGGCGAGGGCACCTTCAAGGAGACCGTGCCCGTCCTGGACGAGCTCGGCCACATGACCCCCACCGAGGTCACCCGGCACCTCGGCGTGGACATCGCGCTGCGCTGGGGCACCGGCTACGACACCACCCTGCGCTCCTTCGTCAACATCATCGCCACCCCCAAGGGCGGCACCCACGTCACCGGCTTCGAGCGCTCGCTGGCCAAGACCGTCAACGAGGCGCTGCGGGCGGGCAAGCTGCTGCGCGTCGCCGAGGACGACATCACCAAGGACGACGCCACCGAGGGCCTCACCGCGGTCGTCACCGTCCGGCTCGCCGAGCCGCAGTTCGAGGGCCAGACCAAGGAGGTGCTCGGCACCTCGGCGGCCAACCGGATCGTCGCCGCCGTCCTCGCCAAGGAGCTCAAGGCCTTCCTCACCTCGGCCAAGAAGGACGAGAAGCTCCAGGCACGTGCCGTCCTGGAGAAGGTCGTCGCCGCCGCCCGCACCCGGGTCGCCGCCCGCCAGCACAAGGAGGCCCAGCGCCGCAAGACCGCGCTGGAGACCAGCTCGCTGCCCGCGAAGCTGGCCGACTGCCGCAGCGACGACGTCGACCGCAGCGAACTGTTCATCGTCGAGGGGGACTCCGCGCTCGGCACCGCCAAGCTCGCCCGCAACTCCGAGTTCCAGGCGCTGCTGCCGATCCGCGGCAAGATCCTCAACGTGCAGAAGGCGTCGGTGAGCGACATGCTCAAGAACGCCGAGTGCGCCGCGATCATCCAGGTGATAGGGGCCGGTTCGGGCCGCACCTTCGACATCGACCAGGCCCGCTACGGCCGCGTCATCTTCATGGCCGACGCCGACGTCGACGGCTCGCACATCCGCACCCTGCTGCTCACCCTCTTCCACCGCTACATGCGGCCGATGGTCGAGCAGGGCCGGGTCTTCGCCGCGGTGCCGCCGCTGCACCGGATCGAGCTCACCAGCCCCAAGCGCGGCCAGGAGAAGTACCACTACACCTACTCCGACGCCGAACTGCGCTCCACCCTGCTGGAGTTCCAGCGCAAGAACATGCGCTGGAAGGAGCCGGTGCAGCGCTACAAGGGCCTCGGCGAGATGGACGCCGACCAGCTGGCCGAGACCACCATGGACCCGCGCCACCGCACCCTGCGCCGGATCAACCTGGGCGACCTGGAGCAGGCCGAGAGGATCTTCGACCTGCTGATGGGCAACGACGTCGCCCCGCGCAAGGAGTTCATCGTGGACTCCGCGGCCACCCTGGACCGCTCGCGCATCGACGCCTGACGCGTTCCGCCGCGCGGGCCCTCCATCCACGGGTGGAGGGCCCGCGCGTTTGCGTTCCACCCGAGGTCCACCCCGGCTCCGATCAGCGGGAAGGCGCCGGTCCGTAGCGTCGGAGAGGTCAGCAGAAGCCCTTCCGTCGGGACGGAGAACCTCCCATGAACGCCCTTGCCAACCTCCTCGTGATCGCGGTGGTGGTGGTCCTGGTGGTCCAGCGGCAGATGCGCGTCCAGCGCCTGGACACCGAGCGGCGGTTCTGGCTGCTGCCACTGGTCCTGGGCGTCCTCGCCCTGCGCGATCCGCAGATCATCGACCACGGGCACACCGGACTCTCGGTGGCCCTGCTGGCCGCAGGACTGGTCACGGTGCTCGCGATGGGCTCGGTCTGGGGCTGGACCGTCCGGCTCTGGCGGGATGCCGACGGCGCCGTGCTGGCCAAGGGCACCAAGGCCACGATGGCCGCCTGGGGTGGGATGATCGCGATCCGGATCGGCCTCTACGGGATCGGCTCGGCGCTGCACGTCCACCAGTCGGGCAGCTCGCTGATGCTGGGCATGGCGGTCATGCTGATGGTCCGCTCGCTCGTGGTGAACTGGCGGGCCCGGATGCTGGAGCCCGCCGAGCGGACCGCCGCAGCGCGGTGACCCCGTCGACGGACCGCAGTGATCCACCGCCGGCGGGCCCCGGGGCCGCCGTGAGCACAGAGGAGGCACCCGTGGCCGGGTGGCACTGGACCGGCTGGCCGTCCCGCGAGGGGCTGGAGCGCGAGGCCGAGAGCCGCCCGCGGCGGGTCCTCACCGCGTTCGGCCGGACCGTCCTGCTGGTCGTCGTCGGCTGGGGGACCTTCTCCGACGGCAAGTACGCCGGGTGGGCGGTGGCGGCCGCGGCGGCGGGGCTGGTCGCGGCCGCCGCGCTCTGGGCGCTCTTCCTGCGCGTCACCCGGGAACAGCGCCCGGCGGCCTCGTACCTGCTGTCCGCCGCCCTGGTCGGCGGCGCCTGGCTCGCCAACCGGGGGCTGGCCCACACGCTGGCCGACTTCCTCTGGATCGGGCTAGCCGTCACGGCACTGATCCGGCTGCCGCCCGCGCCCGCGCTGCTCGTCGCCGCGGCCGCGCTGGGCTCCTACACGGCGGCGTCCCCGGCGAGCTGGCTCAGCGTCTCCGCCACCATCGGCGGTTCCGTACTGGTGGGCTTCCTGCTGCGGCTGGACATCGAGGCGCGCGGCACCGCCCGCCGGCTGCTGGTCCAGGAGCGGGCCGCCCGGGCGGCCGAGGCGGAGAGCGCGGCGCTCGCCGAACGGGCCAGGATCGCCCGGGAGATCCACGACGTGCTCGCGCACAGCCTCTCCGCGCAGCTCGTCCACCTGGAGGCGGCCCGGCTGATGCTGGAGCGGGACACCGATCGCGAGCAGATCCGCGAACGGGTCGTCGCCGCCCGGCGGATGGCGCAGGACGGCTTGGCCGAGACCAGGCAGGCGCTGTCCGCACTGCGCGGCGAGCTCACCCCGGTCGGGGAGTTCCTGGTCGAACTGGCCGACCGGGAGCGCGCCCCGCTCACCGTGACCGGAACCCCCCGACCGCTGGCCGCCGAGGCCGCGCTGGCGGTGCGGCGCACGGCGCAGGAGGCGGTGACCAACGTCCGCAAGCACGCGCCGGGCGCCCGCTGCTCGGTCGAACTGCGCTACCTGGACGACGTGGTGGAGCTGGAGGTGCGCAACACCCGGCCACCGCGCGGCGAGTCCTCCGGTGAGCTGGCCGGTAGCGGCGGCGGGTACGGTCTGCTGGGAATGCGCGAACGCGCGGAACTGCTGGACGGCACGCTGCTGGCGGGCCCGGAGGACGGAGGGTGGCGCGTGCTGCTGCGGGTGCCGGCATGACGGCGGCGGTCACCAGGGTGCTGGTGGCGGACGACCAGACGGTGGTGCGCGAGGGCATCGTGATGCTGCTGGGGCTGCTGCCCGGCATCGAGGTGGTCGGCGCGGCGGGGGACGGTGAGGAGGCCGTCGCCCTGGTGGAGCGGCATCACCCGGACGTGGTGCTGATGGATCTCCGGATGCCGCGCTGCGACGGCGTCGAGGCGACCCGGCGGATCCGGGCGGCGCACCCGGAGACCGAGGTGGTGGTCCTCACCACCTACGCCGACGACGACTCCCTGTTCCCGGCCCTGCAGGCCGGCGCGCGCGGCTACCTCACCAAGGACGCCGGAGCCGAACAGATCGCCCGGGCCATCGCGGACGTCCGGGCGGGCACGGCCGGGCTCTCCCCGCAGGTCCAACTCCGGCTGCTGGAAAGGTTGTCGGAGCAGCAGGGCCGGTCCGCGCCGACGGCCGATCGGCCCGCCGCCCGGCCGGGGGAGCTGCCCGACGGGCTGACCGCCCGGGAGGCCGAGGTGCTGGCGCTGATCGCGGAGGGGCTCTCCAACGCCGAGATCGCCCAGCGGCTGTTCGTCAGCCAGGCCACGGTGAAGACCCACATCAACAACCTGTTCGCCAAGACCGCCGTCCGGGACCGGGCGCAGGCGGTCGCATACGCGTTCCGACACGGAATCACCGGTACGCAGCAGTAGTCGGATGAGTGTCTGTCGGATGATCGATCACCTCATCGAGTGAACGTATCTGCGATGGTCGGAGGGGCTGTCCGGGGGCCAGCATCATGGTTCGGGTCAGAACGTCCGGCCGTCCAGGAGCAGCAGTGCCACAGCAACAGGCGAGCAGTCCCGGCCAGGGGCAGCGATTCGACTGGTGGGCCGCTCCGGCCGCCGGCATCCCGTCCGACACCCCGTCCGGTGACCCGGCCGACGCCCCGTCCGGCGTCGCGCCGGGGGCTCCGTCCGGCATCCCGTCGGGCATCCCGTCCGAGCAGTCGGCGGCGCACCGCCGAACGGCCGTACCGGCGCAGCCGGTGCCCGTCCGGACGGCCCCCACCCATCCGGCCCCGGCCCACACGGCCCCCGCCCGTGCGGAGCACCCGGTCGCGGCCGGGCCCGAACCGTGGGCCGCCGCGGCGCCGGTCGACGGGACCGCCGTCCCGCCGGTCCACCGGGACGGGCCGCCCGCCGCGGCCGCTCCGGAGGCCGTCGACCGCACCGAGGTCTACCGGGCCGTCCAGGCCAGCGCGGCCTTCCAGGCCATCCGCCACAGCTACCGCTCGTTCGTCTTCCCGGTCGCCGGGGCCTTCCTCGGCTGGTACCTGCTGTACGTCGCCGCCCAGGCGGCCGCCCCCGGCCTGATGCGCACCCCGGTGGCCGGGCCGTTCAACGTGGCCTGGCTGCTCGGCCTGCTGCAGTTCGCCTCCACCTTCCTGCTCACCTGGCTCTACGCCCGCAACGCCCGGACCAAGCGCGACCGCGCCGCCCTGGGCCTGCGCTGGGACACCCAGGACCAACTGCGATGACGAGCGTGATGACGACCCTGATGACCGGTGCGGTGAGGAACACGGTGACGACCGTGCTGACGACCGCCACCCCGCCCCCCGTCGCCCCCACCGGCGACCACCACTCGCTCGCGATCGTGCTGTTCGCCGTCGTCGTCCTGGTCACCCTCGGCATCACCCTCTGGGTCGGCCGCCAGGGCAACGCCGCCGAGGACTTCTACGCCGGCGGCCGCGACTTCACCCCGCTGCAGAACGGCTTCGCGCTCTCCGGCGACTACCTCTCCGCCGCGTCCTTCCTGGGTGTCGCCGGGCTGATCGCCCTGTACGGCTACGACGGCGTGCTCTACAGCATCGGCTTCCTGGTCGCCTGGCTGGTGGTGCTGATGCTGGTCGCCGAACTCGTCCGCAACGCCGGCCGGTACACCCTGGCCGACGTGCTCGCACTGCGGCTGCGCCGCCGCAAGGTGCGCGCCGCGGCCGGCGGCGCCAGCGTCGTCGTCACCCTGCTCTACCTGGTCGCCCAGATGGTCGGCGCCGGTTCGCTGGTCGCCCTGCTGCTCGGCACCGACAGCCCGCACGCCCGGACCTGGACGATCATCGCGGTCGGTGCCCTGATGATCGTCTACGTCACGATCGGCGGGATGCGGGCCACCACCTGGATCCAGATCATCAAGGCCTGCCTGCTCACCGCCGGTTCGGTGCTGCTCACCGTGCTGCTGGTGGTCCGCTTCCACGGCGACCTCGGCGAGCTGATGCGCCAGGCCGCGCAGCACAGCGGCGCCGGGCACCGCTACCTGGAACCCGGGCTCAAGTACGGGCACAGCTTCACCAGCCGGCTGGACTTCTTCAGCCTCGGCCTCGCCCTGGTGCTCGGTACGGCCGGCCTGCCGCACATCCTGTCCCGCTTCTACACCGTGCCCACCGCGCGCGCCGCGCGCCGCTCCACGATGTGGGCGATCGGTCTGGTCGGCGGCTTCTACCTGATGGCCATCGTGCTGGGCCTCGGTGCCACCGCGCTGGTCGGCTCGGCCGAGGTGCGGCACGCCAACTCGGCCGGCAACACCGCCGTACCGCTGCTCGCCCTGGTGCTCGGCGGCGGCAACGGCAGCACCGGCGGGGTGGTGCTGTTCGCGCTGATCTCGGCGATCGCCTTCGCCACCATCCTCGCCGTGGTGGCCGGGCTGACCCTGGCGTCCTCGGCGGCCTTCGCCCACGACATCTGGGCCGGGGCCTGGCGCACCCGGCCGCGCCGGGCCCGGGCAGCGCGCCCCCGGGGGCGCCGGCGGCGGGGCGAGGCCGTCCCGGCGACCCGGTCGGCCGAGGGCGTCGCGACGTCCCGGTCCGCGGGGGAGCCGGGGCCCGGGGCCGGAGACCAGCAGGAGGTCGTCGTCGCCCGCTTCGCGGCCGGCGGGATCGGCGCGGCGGCGATCGTGATCAGCCTCTACGCGCAGCAGCTGAACGTCGCCTTCCTGGTCGGCCTGGCCTTCGCCGTCGCCGCCTCCGCCAACCTGCCCGTCCTGCTGTACAGCCTGTTCTGGTCGCGGTTCACCGCCCGCGGCGCGGTCTGGTCGGTGTACGGCGGGCTGGTTCCGGCGATCGTGCTGGTGTTCTTCTCGCCGGTGGTCTCCGGCACCAAGGTGGCGCTCTTCCCCGGCGTCGACTTCCACTGGTTCCCGCTGGAGAACCCCGGCATCGTCTCCATCCCGCTCGGCTTCCTGGCGGGCTGGATCGGGACGATCACCTCGCCCGAGCCCGCCGACGCGGACCGGTTCGCCGAGCTGGAGGTGCGGGCCCTCACCGGTGCGGGCGCGGCCTGAGCCGTCGCGCCCGGGGAACCCCGGCGGGCCTGGGGCCGCCGGGGTTCCCCCATGTCCGGGGCCGGGGCCGGACCAGGGTCAGGGCCAGGTCAGGGCCGGGAGCAGGTCACGATCGGGCCGGGCGCCGCGCCGCGGGCCGGGGCTACGTGCGGGCCGCCAGCCCGTAGCGGTGCTCCGGGCGGCCGGTGTCGCCGTACCGCAGGGTCAGCCGCAGCCGGCTGTCCCGTTCCAGCTGCTTGAGGTAGCGCTGCGCCGTGGAGCGGCTCAGCCCGGTGGCGTCGGCGACCTCCTGGGCGGACAGCGGCCGCCCCGCCCCGCGCAGCACGCCCAGCACCAGGTCGGTGGTCGGCGCCGAGTGCCCCTTGGGCAGCGTCCCGGCCGGGGCGGCGGCGCTGCGCAGGGTCGCGAACAGCCGGTCCACCTCGTCCTGGCCGGCCTCCCGGGCCGGAGCGGCGAGCGCGTGCCGCAGCTGCGCGTACGCCGCCAGCTTGTCCCGCAGACCGGCGAAGGTGAACGGCTTGACCAGGTACTGCAGCGCGCCGTGCTGCATCGCGGCGTGCACCGTCGACACGTCGCGGGCGGCGGTCACCATCATCACGTCGCAGGTCACGTGGCGTTCCCGCAGCCGACGGACCAGGGCCAGGCCGGTCTCGTCGGGCAGGTGGTGGTCGAGCAGCAGCAGGTCCACCGGCCGGCGCTCCAGCGAGGCCAGTGCCTCCCCCGCCGAGTGCGCGGTGCCGACGACCCGGAAACCCGGCACCTTGGCCACGTACGCGGCGTGCACGTCGGCGACCCGGAAGTCGTCGTCCACCACGAGTACGTCGATCATCACGCCTCCACGAGCCGATCGGTGAGCAGGGCCTCGGGCAGCTCGACGGTGAACCGGGCGCCGCCCATCGGCCCGGCGTCGAGCACGATCCGGCCGCCGGTCCGTTCGACCAGCCGCCGCACCATCGCCAGTCCCAGCCCGCGCGGACGGTGCGCGGGTGCGTCCTTGCTGGTCCACCCCTCCTCGAAGACCCGCTCGCGCAGCTCCTCCGGCACGCCCGGGCCGCTGTCCGCGACCTGTAGCAGCAGGGTGGAGCCGGACGCCGCGAGGCTCACCTCCACCCGGCCGCCTCCGCCGGGCGTCAACGCGTCCACCGCGTTGTCGACCAGGTTGCCGAGCACCGTCACCAGCGCCCGCGCGTCCACCACCGCGTCCGGCAGGTGCGCGGCCGGGGCCAGCGCCAGGCGGATCCCGCGCTCGCCCGCCACCGCCGTCTTGCCCGCCAGCAGCGCCGCGACGTGCGGATCCTGCACCTGTTCGGCGATCCGCGCGGCGACCACGGCGTGCGAGCCGGACTGCTCCGAGATGAACGCCACCGCCTGCTCGTGGCGGCCCAGTTCCAGCAGGCCCAGCAGGGTGTGCATCCGGTTGGCGTGCTCGTGGTCCTGGGCGCGCAGCGCCTCGGTGAGGCTGCGGGTGGTGTCCAGCTCGCGGACCAGCGACTCCAGCTCGGTGCGGTCGCGCAGCGTGACCACCGCGCCGCCCACGGGCCGGCCGCCGAGCTCCGCGGCGGTCGCCATCCGGTTCACCACGAGCACGCGGTCGTCCCGGACGGCCGGCAGGTCGGCGCCGGTGATCCGCCCGGTCAGCACGTCGGTCAGCCGGCCCGGCGGCAGCACCTCGGCGATCGGGCGGCCGGTGCAGTCCCCGGGCAGGCCGAGCAGCCGGACCGCCTCGTCGTTGGCCAGCCGGATCCGGCCGCGCTCGTCCAGCGCGAGCATGCCCTCGCGGATGCCGTGCAGCATCGCCTCCCGCTCCACGAGGAGGGCGGAGATGTCGGCCAGCGCGATGTTGTGGGTGCGGCGCTTGAGCCGTCGGGCCAGGGCGAGCGTGGCGACCGTACCGGCGGCCAGGCCGGCGCCCGCGCACAGCAGGATCCCGGTGAGCATCTTCAGCAGCCGGCGGCGGATCGAGTCGTCGCTGATGCCCACCGACACCTCGCCGACGATCCGGCCGTCCGACATCCGCAGCGGCACCTTGCCGCGCGCGGTGCGGCCCAGGGTGCCCTCCTGGATCGCGGTGACGCTGCGGCCGGCCAGCGCGGGCTCCGGGTCGGTGCTGACCCGGTGGCCGATCCGGCCCGGGTCGGTGTGCGAGAGCCGGATCCCGTCCAGGTCGGTGACCACCACGAAGCTGGCGCCGGTGGCCAGGCGGATCTGCTCGGCGTTGCGCTGCGCGGTGACCACGTCGCGGGCGTCGGCGGCCCGCGCGATCGTCTCGTCGGTCGCGGTGGCCTGGGCGATCGACAGCGCCCGCTGCATCGCGTCGTGGTCCAGCTCGCTGCTGACCGGGGCCAGGAACAGCCCGGCGGTCACGGCGGTGACACCGACGGTGACGACGGTCTGGCTCAGCAGCAGCTGCGCGAAGACCCGGCGGGGCCAGTGGGGGAGTTTCATCCGGGCCTCCTCTCGGCGGCTTCGGGCGGTTCCGCGGGGGTGCGGGTGGTTCCGGGGGCGGGTGGTTCGGGGGCGTTCGGTCCCGTGGGGGAGCGGGACGGTTCTCGGGCGGGGCCGTGAGCTCGGGAGGAGCCGGGGGCGTCCGCGGGTGGGGGTCGGGACACCCTACGTTTCGGGCGGGTTTCTGTCAGCCGCGTCCCCGCAGTTGTAGCGGAAGCAAAACGAGCAGAACACCCCTCAATGCGGAGAAGTCGCACTACGCGAAGAAGGCTCCCGCCGGGGCCGGGGCCGCTCCTACCTTTCCGGGGCAAGCACTGACCCGGGAGGAACGAATGAGCACAACCCCGGCGATCGAGCTGACCGGCGCGACCAAACGGTTCCGCACCCCGTCCGGGGCCCTGCACACCGCCGTCCGCGATCTCGATCTGACCGTCGCCCAGGGCGAGTTCGTCGCCGTCGTGGGCCCCACCGGCTGCGGCAAGTCGACCACGCTGACCCTGGTCAGCGGTCTGGAGGAGCCCACCGAGGGCGAGGTCCGGGTGTACGGCGAGCCCGTCGGCGGGATCGACCCGAAGGTCGGGTTCGTCTTCCAGCAGGACGCCGTCTTCCCCTGGCGCACCGTCCTGTCCAACGTCATGGCCGGTCCGCGCTTCCGCGGCGTGCCGGCCGCCGAGGCCAGGGAGCGGGCCCGGGACTGGCTCGGCCGGGTCGGCCTGGCCGCCTTCGAGGACCGCTACCCGCACCAGCTGTCCGGCGGCATGCGCAAGCGCGTCGCGCTCGCCCAGACCTTCGTCAACGACCCGGCGATCCTGCTGATGGACGAGCCGTTCTCGGCGCTGGACGTGCAGACCCGCGCCCTCATGTCGGACCAGCTGTTGGAGCTGTGGGCCGGCACGGGCTCGTCGGTCGTCTTCGTCACCCACGACCTGGACGAGGCCATCGCGCTCGCCGACCGGGTCGTCGTCATGACCGCCGGACCGGCCACCGTCAAGGAGGTCTTCACCGTCGACCTGCCGCGACCGCGCACCGTGGAGGCCGTCCGGCTGGAACCGAGGTTCGTCGAGCTGTACCGCGAGATCTGGGCCTCGCTCGGCGAAGAGGTGCGCATCACCCGGGAGAGAGGAGCGGGTCGTGCCGCTTGATACCGCGCCCGAGAGCGCGTCCGAGACCGCGTCGTCCGCCGCCGGGAAGCCCCCGGCCGTCACGACGAGAACCGAGGCCCGCGAACGGGCCGCCCGCAACCGGAAGTTGGGAGTCCTCGCCGCCAGGGGTGCGGTCCTCGCCGCCTTCCTCGGCCTCTGGGAGGTCTGCGCCCGGACGGGCGTCATCGACCCGTTCAACTTCTCGCAGCCGTCGAGGATCTGGGACCAGATCTGGCAGTGGATCACCCACGGCACCGCGCAGGGCTCGCTCGGCGAGCAGATCGGCTACACCCTCTACGAGGCCCTCACCGGCTGGGTGATCGGCGTCGTCGGCGGGGTGCTGCTGGGCATCGCACTCGGCCGGATCCGTTTCCTGGCCGACGTGTTCGGGCCGTACGTCAAGGTGCTCAACGCGATCCCGCGGATCGTGCTCGCGCCGATCTTCCTGATCTGGTTCGGCCTCGGCCCGGCCTCCAAGGTCGCCTCCGCCGTGGTGCTGGTGTTCTTCCCGGTGTTCTTCAACGCCTTCCAGGGCGCCCGTGAGGTGGACCGCAACCTCGTCGCCAACGCCCGCATCCTGGGCGCCGACAACCGCAGGGTCACCCTCCAGGTGGTCATCCCCGCCGCCACCACCTGGATCTTCACCAGCCTGCACGTCAGCTTCGGCTTCGCGCTGATCGGTGCCATCGTCGGCGAGTACATCGGTGCGACCAAGGGGCTCGGCCTGCTCGTCGCGGCCGCCCAGGGCACCTTCAACGCGGCCGGCGTGTACGCCGCCATGACCATCCTCGCCGTCGTCGCGCTGCTCACCGAGGGGCTGCTGACCTTCGCCGAGAAGAAGCTGTTCCGCTGGAAGCCCGCCGACGCGGGCGACGGCCGCTGACCCCCCCTGCCGGCAAGAAGAGAGAGGCACCCCCCACCCATGCGCCCGAACTCCACTGGCAGAGCCGCTGCCGCCGTCCTCGCCACCGCCCTGCTCCTCCCGCTCTCCGCCTGCGCCAACGACGCCGCCACCGCCGGGCACGGGGCGGTCGCCGCCCCGGCCGGGCAGCAGGTCGACGGGCCCAAGGTCAAGATCATGGTCGGCGGCCTGGACAAGGTCATCTACCTGCCCGCGATGCTCACCCAGCGGCTCGGCTTCTTCGCCGAGGCCGGCGTCAACGTCGAGCTGATGACCGAGCCCGCCGGCGTCAACGCCACCACCGCCCTGCTCGCCGGGGACGTCCAGGGCGCCGTCGGCTTCTACGACCACACCATCGACCTGCAGGCCAAGGGCAAGAACGTCGAGTCCGTCGTGCAGTTCGCCCAGGCGCCCGGCGAGGTCGAGGTGGTCTCTGCCAAGCAGGCCGACGCCGTCAGGTCCGGCGCCGACTTCAAGGGCAAGAAGCTGGGCGTCACCAGCATCGGCTCCTCGACCGACTTCCTCACCAAGTACCTCGCGGTCAAGAACGGCACGGCCGTCAGCGAGTTCAGCCCGATCGCGGTCGGCGCCGGCCAGACCTTCATCGCCGCCCTCCAACAGGGCAGCATCGACGCCGGGATGACCACGGACCCGACCGTCACCAACATCCTCGACAAGGGCCTCGGCAAGGTCCTCTACGACATGCGCACCCCCGAGGGCTCGCGCCAGGCGCTCGGCGGGCTGTACCCGTCGTCCTCGCTGTACATGAACATCGACTGGGTGGAGAAGAACAAGGACACCACCCAGAAGCTCGCCAACGCCTTCGTGAAGACCCTCAAGTGGATGTCCACCCACACCCCCGAGGAGATCGCCGCGAAGATGCCCGCCGACTACGCGCAGGGCGGCGCCGAGCAGTACGCGGCGGCGATCAAGGCGACGCTGCCGATGTTCACCACGGACGGCGTGATGCCGGCCGACGGCCCGAAGACCGTGCTCTCGGTGCTCGCGGCGTTCCACCCGGACGTCAAGGGCAAGGAGGGGTCGATCGACCTGTCCAGGACGTACACCACGGAGTTCGTCGGCAAGGCCACCGGCTGACCACGTGCCGCCGCGGTCCCGCGCTCACCCCCACGGGCGCGGGGCCGCAGCCGGTTCCGTCGGCGCCCTCCGGAGCGCTCGGCGGGCTCGGCGGGTTCGGCGTGGCGGAAGCCCCCGACGGGCGCGGCGCCCTCGGAGGCCTCGGCGCCCTCGGCGTCCTCAGAGTCCTCGGACGCTGAGGACGTCCATCCGCGACGGCGTCCCCGCCGCCTTGCCACAGCTCTCCGGACGCGGCGGCTCGCTCGCCGACTCGATCACGTCCACCTCCCAGGCCCGACCGTCCCGGTGCAGCACCGTCACCAGCCAGCGGCCCGCGCCGTCCGGCCGCTGGGTGAGCGTCAGCGCGTCCACCCCGGTCTCACCGGTCGTCAGCCGCACCGCGTGCTCGGCGGCCTGGCCAGGACGCTCCCAGCCCGAGCAGCCCCGCGACCACTCCGGCACCATGTGCCCGGACGCCGTCGCCGCCAGCACCTCCTTGGCGCTCTCCGCCGTCAGCCGCCCGTACGCGTAGCCGTACGGCAGCACCAGCATCGTCGGGGAGAAGCGGTGCCCGCCCAGGTGCGTCACCTCCCACACCTCGCTGTGCCCGGCCGCCGCCAGCTCCGCCGCGAGCGGACGGCCCAGCAGCGCGCAGCAGCGGTCCCGCCGCCCGTTGGTGCACACCAGCGCCACCGGGCCGCCGACGTGCTCCGCCCCGAAGCCGGTGTGGTCGCCCGCGCCGAGCGCCGAGAAGTCCAGGCCCAGCAGCTCCGCCGGGTCCGTCACCTGCGCCCGGCGCACCCAGCCGCGGCCGGGCACCGTGTGCGCCACGATCACCTCGTGCCGCGCCGTGGGCAGGCAGTCCGCGTGCCGCCCCGGCCGCCGGACCAGCGCCACCCGTACGCCCGTCCCCGCCGCGGCCTCCTCCAGCGCCCGCCCGACCGCCGCGTCCAGATGGCTCTCGCGCAGCGCCTTCGCACCCCACGGCCCGTTCTGCTCCAGCAGCAGCCAGGTGCTCGCCACCGCCGCCGTCGCGGCCAGCGGCTCCGAAAGTTCACGCGACAACGTCGCACAGGTGCTCACCCGGGCAAGGCTACCCTCAGCCGATCACCCGGTCCCGATCACCCGGAGACGGCCACCACCCGCTGCGGCACCGCTGCGGCACCGCTGCGCCACCTGCTCGTCCACCCCGTCGTGCGTCGGCGCGGAGACGGCCGGGAGGCGGCGGGCTCCGGGTGGACGCCGCGGACGACGCCGGCGAACGGCTCCGGCCGACGCCACCGCCCCGTCCCGGATCCCCGGTCGGGCGGCCACGAAAGCGCGGAGGGGCACCGGAAGCATCCGGTACCCCTCCGCCAGGCGCGGGACGTCACGCCGGGCCGGCGACCACCGCGATCGGGGTGGTGACCGGGGTGCCGGAGCCGTCGCGGCGCGGGTCGCGCTCCGGGAGGTCGACCGGCGCGCCCTTGACCGAGGCCGCGCGGGCCGGGGCGGCACCGACCCAGGCGAAGGCCAGGGCGTCCTCGCCGCGCAGGAAGCGCTGGCAGCGGACACCGCCGGTGGCACGACCCTTGCGCGGGTACTGCTCGAACGGGGTGACCTTCCAGGTCGTCTGCTCGCCGTCCGCGAGCGTGCCGGAGGCGGTGGCGACCGACACCACCACGGCGTCCGCGGCCGGATCCACCGCGGTGAACGACAGCACCCGGGCGCCGTCGGAGAGCTTGATGCCCGCCATGCCGCCGGCCGGGCGGCCCTGCGGACGGACCTGGCCCGCCGGGTAGCGCAGCAGCTGCGCGTCCGAGCTGACGAAGACCAGGTCCTCCTCGCCGGTGCGCAGTTCGACCGCGCCGACCAGCACGTCACCGTCCTTGAGGGCGATCACCTCGAACTCGTCCTTGTTCGCCGGCCACTCGGGCACCACCCGCTTCACCACGCCCTGCAGGGTGCCCAGCGCCAGCCCCGGCGAGGACTCGTCCAAGGTGGTCAGCGCCAGCACCCGCTCCCCGGCCTCCAGCCGCAGGAACTCGCCCACCGCGGCCCCGCCCGCCAGGTTCGGCGACGGGGTCGGCGGCAGCGCGGGCAGGTCGATCACCGGCAGCCGCAGCACCCGGCCCGCGGACGTCACCACGCCCACGTCGGCACGGGCCGTCGCGTGCACCGCCGACACGATCACGTCGTGCTTCGAACGCTTCTCCGACAGCTCGAACGGCTCCCCGTCCGCCGTCCGCGCCAGCAGGCCGGTCGACGACAGCAGCACCCGGCACGGGTCGTCCGCGACCTCCAGCGGCACCGCCAGCGCCGCCGACGGAGCCGCCCCCGCCTCCAGCAGGACCGTCCGCCGCTCCGTGCCGAACTGCTTCGACACCGCGCCCAGTTCGGACGACACCACGCTGCGCAGCCTGGTGTCCGACTCCAGGATCTCGGTCAGCTCCGCGATCTCCGACGTCAGCTTCGCCTTCTCCTGCTCCAGCTCCACCCGGTCGAAGCGGGTGAGCCGGCGCAGCGGGGTGTCCAGGATGTACGCGGTCTGCGTCTCCGACAGCGAGAAGCGCTCCATCAGGCGCTCCTTCGCCTGCTGCGCGTTGTCACTCGACCGGATGATCGCGATGACCTCGTCGATGTCGAGCAGCGCCACCAGCAGGCCCTCGACCAGGTGCAGCCGCTCCTCGCGCTTGCGGCGGCGGAAGTCGCTGCGCCGGCGCACCACGGTGAAGCGGTGGTCGACGTAGACCTCCAGCAGCTCCTTCAGACCCAGCGTCAGCGGCTGCCCGTCCACCAGCGCCACGTTGTTGATGCCGAAGGTCTCCTCCATCGGCGTCAGCTTGTAGAGCTGTTCGAGCAGTGCCTCCGGCACGAAGCCGTTCTTGACCTCGATCACCAGCCGCAGCCCGTGCTCGCGGTCGGTCAGGTCCTTGACGTCCGCGATGCCCTGCAGCTTCTTCGCGTTGACCAGGTCCTTGATCTTCGAGATGACCTTCTCCGGGCCGACGTTGTACGGCAGCTCGGTGACCACGATGCCCTTGCGGCGGGCCGTCACCGCCTCCACCGTCGTCGTCGCCCGGATCTTGAACGTGCCGCGGCCGGACTCGTAGGCGTCCCGGATCCCCGACAGGCCCACGATCCGCCCGCCGGTCGGCAGGTCCGGACCGGGGACGAAACGCATCAGCGTTTCCAGGTCCGCGTTCGGGTGCTTGATCAGGTGCCGGGCCGCCGCCACCACCTCGGACAGGTTGTGCGGCGGCATGTTCGTCGCCATGCCGACCGCGATGCCCGTCGCGCCGTTCACCAGCAGGTTCGGGAACGCGGCCGGCAGCGCCAGCGGCTCCTGCTCGCTGCCGTCGTAGTTCGGACCGAAGTCGACGGTGTCCTCGTGGATCGACTCCACCATCGCCATCGACGCCGCGGTGAGCCGCGACTCGGTGTAGCGCATCGCGGCCGGCGGGTCGTCGTTGCCCAGCGAACCGAAGTTGCCGTGCCCGTCGATCAGCGGCAGCCGCATCGAGAACGGCTGGGCCATGCGCACCACGGAGTCGTAGATCGACGCGTCACCGTGCGGGTGCAGCCGGCCCATCACCTCGCCCACCACGCGGGCGCACTTGACGTGCGCGCGGTCCGGACGCAGGCCCATCTCGTTGGCCTGGTAGAGGATCCGGCGGTGCACCGGCTTCAGACCGTCCCGCGCGTCGGGCAGCGCACGCGAGTAGATCACCGAGTAGGCGTACTCCAGGAAGGAGCCCTGCATCTCGTCCACGACGTCGACATCGAGGATCCGCTCCTCGAAGTCTCCGGGCGGCGGGGTCTGCGAACTGCGGCGGGCCATCGCGGCGGGGCTCCCTTACGTGTCGCTGGCAGTGTGTCGGTCGGTCGGCTGCCGATCGGTGCCGTCCCGTCGCCTGACCCCGTCAACCGGGCGTGGTCGACAGGGCGCGGCGCCCCCATTGTGGACCCTCCCGCCGACACTCCCGGTCAGCGGCCCTCTTCCGCCCCTGGCGAACGACCCGGTCCGCGCGGACACGAACGCGGCTCCCGAACGTTGCACCACAATGGGGGACGCCACACGAACCCCCGACATCGACGACGGGAAGGACCCGAGCGCATGGCCAACCCGGCCCCCGCCTCCAGCCGAGGCATCGCCATCACCGAGCACCGCCTGGCCAACGGCCTGCGCGTCGTCCTCTCCGAGGACCACCTCACCCCGGTCGCCGCCGTCTGCCTCTGGTACGACGTGGGCTCCCGCCACGAGGTCAAGGGCCGCACCGGCCTCGCCCACCTCTTCGAGCACCTGATGTTCCAGGGCTCCGCCAACGTCTCCAACAACGGCCACTTCGAACTGGTCCAGGGCGCCGGCGGCTCGCTCAACGGCACCACCAGCTTCGAGCGCACCAACTACTTCGAGACCATGCCCACCCACCAGCTGGAGCTCGCCCTCTGGCTGGAGGCCGACCGCATGGGCTCGCTGCTCGCCGCACTCGACGACACGTCCATGGAGAACCAGCGCGACGTCGTCAAGAACGAGCGCCGCCAGCGCTACGACAACGTCCCGTACGGCACCGCCTTCGAGAAGCTCACCGCGCTCTCCTTCCCCGACGGCCACCCGTACCACCACACGCCCATCGGCTCCATGGCGGACCTCGACGCGGCCACGCTGGAGGACGCCCGGACGTTCTTCCGCACCTACTACGCGCCGAACAACGCCGTCCTGTCCGTCGTCGGCGACATCGACCCCGAGCAGACCATCGCCTGGGTCGAGAAGTACTTCGGCTCCATCCCCGCCCACGACGGCAAGCAGCCCCCGCGCTCCGGCGAACTCCCCGACACCATCGGCCGCGAGCTCCGCGAGGAGATCCACGAGGACGTCCCCTCCCGCGCGCTGATGGCCGCCTACCGCCTCCCGCACGACGGCACCCGCGAGGCCGACGCCGCCGACCTCGCCCTCACCATCCTCGGCAGCGGCGAGTCCAGCCGCCTCTACAACCGGCTCGTCCGCCGCGACCGCACCGCCGTCGCCGCCGGCTTCGGCCTGCTGCGCCTGGCCGGCGCCCCCAGCCTCGGCTGGCTCGACGTGAAGACCTCCGGCGACGCCACCATCGCGCAGATCGACGCCGCCGTCGACGAGGAGCTCGCCCGCTTCGCCGCCGAGGGCCCCACGCCCGAGGAACTGGAGCGCGCCCAGGCCCAGATCGAGCGCGAGTGGCTGGACCGGCTGACCACCGTCGCGGGCCGCGCCGACGAACTCTGCCGCTACGCCGTCCTGTTCGGCGACCCCAAGCTGCTCAACGACGCCCTCCCCAAGGTCCTCGACGTCACCGCCGAGGAGGTCCAGGCCGTCGCCAAGGCCCGGATCCACCCCGACAACCGGGCCGTCCTCGTCTACGAGCCGACCGCCGACGCCGACTCCGACACCGACACCGACTCCGACGCTTCCGAAGAGGAGGGTGCCGCCGTATGAGCACCGACTACGTCCCCGCCATGACCTTCCACCCCCAGCCGCAGCCCGGCACCCCCAGCCCGTGGGCCTTCCCCGCCCCCGAGCGGGCCGCCCTCGGCAACGGGATCACCGTCCTGCACTGCCACCGGCCCGGCCAGCAGCTGGTCGCCGTCGAGGTCCTCGTCGACGCCCCGCTCGCCGCCGAGCCCGAGGGCCTCGACGGCATCGCCGCGATCCTCGCCCGCGCCCTCAACGAGGGCACCGACACCCTCAGCGCCGAGGAGTTCGCCGGCGAGCTCGAACGGGCCGGCGCCACCCTGGACGCACACGCCGACCACCCGTGCATCCGGGTCTCCCTGGAGGTGCCGGCCTCCCGGCTCCAGCGCGGCCTCTCGCTGCTCGCCGACGCCCTGCGCGCCCCCGCGCTGCCCGAGGCCGAGATCGAGCGCCTGGTCGCCAACCGCCTCGACGAGATCGTCCACGAGCAGGCCAACCCCGCCCGGCGCGCCGCCAAGGCCCTCTACGCCGAGCTCTTCGACGCCGCCGACCGGCTCTCCCGGCCCCGCGCCGGCACCGCCGACACCGTCAAGTCGATCGACCGCGCCGCCGTCAAGGCCTTCTACGACGCCCACGTGCGCCCCGCGACCAGCACCGTCGTCGTGGTCGGCGACCTCACCGGCGTCGACCTGCCCGCCCTCCTGGAGAGCACCCTCGGCACCTGGACCGGCTCGGCCGCCGAGGCCTCCGTGCACGCCCCGGTCACCGGCGACGACCACGGCCGCGTCGTCATCGTGGACCGCCCCGGCTCCGTCCAGACCCAGCTGCTCGTCGGCCGGATCGGGCCCGACCGCCACGACCCGGTCTGGGCGGCCCAGACCCTCGGCACCTACTGCCTGGGCGGCACCCTCACCTCCCGCCTCGACCGCGTCCTGCGCGAGGAGAAGGGCTACACCTACGGCGTCCGCTCCTTCGCCCAGCCGCTGCGCTCCTCCGCCGACGGCAGCGGGCGCTCGCTCCTCGCGATCAGCGGCTCGGTGGACACCGCCTCCACCGCCCCGGCGCTCGCCGACACCTGGACCATCCTGCGCACCCTCGCCGCCGAGGGCCTCACCGACGCCGAGCGCGACGAGGCCGTGCAGTTCCTGGTCGGGGTGGCCCCGCTGAAGTACGAGACCGCGGGCTCGGTCGCCGGCACCCTGGCCGACCAGGTCGAACAGTACCTGGCGGACGACTACCAGGCCGAGGTCTACCGGAAGCTCGCCGAACTGCCCACCGCCGCCGCCACCGAGGCGGTCGTCGCGGCCTTCCCGCCGGACCGCCTGGTCACCGTGCTGGTCGGCGACGCGGCCGCGATCGCCGACGACGTGCGGGCGCTCGGCATCGGCGAGGTCACGGTCGTCAGCTGACCGGTCGATCGCATCGTCGGACCGGCCCGGTGGAGCACCCGCTCCGCCGGGCCGGACGCGTTTTTAAATGCCTTGCGGGCCCCGTCGGTTCCGTGGATAGATGTTCCCCGACGCACAGCACGTGCGAACGCGGATCGGGACGAACGAAGGGAGGCGGTCACCATGCGGGTCGAGCGAACCATACGACGACGCTCCCCAAGGCCGTACTCCCCCCGTCCCGCCGCCCTGGGCGTCTGAGCCCAGCCCCTGAACTTCCCCGAGCCACGCCGGGATCCCTTCGCGCGGCACCCCCTTTCCCGTGAACCACCCGACCCATGGAGGTCGTTCGACCATGACGTACACCGAGGTACCCGGCGTCCGGGTCCCCATCCGGATGTGGACCGACCCGGCGACGGTCGAGGGCCAGGCCCTGCAGCAGCTGCGCAACATCAGCTCCCTGCCCTGGCTGCACGGCCTCGCCGTGATGCCCGACGTCCACCTGGGCAAGGGCGCGACGGTCGGCTCCGTCATCGCCATGAAGGACGCGGTCTGCCCGGCGGCGGTCGGCGTCGACATCGGCTGCGGAATGAGCGCGGTGAAGACCTCGCTCACCGCCGACGACCTCCCGGACGACCTGTCGGGCCTGCGCAACAAGATCGAGCAGACCATCCCGGTCGGCCGCGGCCTGCACACCGACCCGGTCGACCCGGCGAAGCTCCAGGGCTTCCGGGCCGGCGGTTGGGACGACTTCTGGCGGCGCTTCGACGGCATCGCGGAGGACGTCAAGTGGCGCCGCGAGCGGGCGATGCAGCAGATGGGAACGCTCGGCTCGGGAAATCACTTCTGCGAGGTGTGCATCGACACGTCCGGCTCTGTCTGGCTGATGCTGCACTCCGGCTCCCGGAACATCGGCAAGGAGCTGGCGGAGCACCACATGGGCGTCGCCCGCTCGCTGCCGCACAACCAGGGCCTGATCGACCAGGACCTCGCGGTCTTCCTCGCGAAGACCCCGGAGATGGGTGCCTACCGGCAGGACCTGTTCTGGGCGCAGGAGTACGCGAAGCACAACCGCGCGGTCATGATGGCGCTCTTCCAGGACGTCGTCCGGCGGGAGTTCGCCAAGGCCGAGGTCACCTTCGACGAGGTGATCAGCTGCCACCACAACTACGTGGCGGAGGAGCGGTACGACGGCGTCGACCTGCTGGTGACCCGCAAGGGCGCGATCCGGGCGGGCTCCGGCGACCTCGGGATCATCCCGGGGTCGATGGGGACGGGCTCCTACATCGTGCGCGGCCTGGGCAACGAGGCGGCGTTCAACTCGGCCTCGCACGGCGCCGGCCGCAAGATGAGCCGCAACGCGGCGAAGAAGCGGTTCACCACGCGTGACCTGGCCGAGCAGACGGCGGGCGTCGAGTGCCGCAAGGACAGCGGTGTGGTGGACGAGATCCCGGGCGCCTACAAGAACATCGAGAAGGTCATCGAGCAGCAGAAGGACCTCGTCGAGGTGGTCGCACACCTCAAGCAGGTCGTCTGCGTCAAGGGCTGACGGATCAGTGAGGCCCCCGGAGCGATCTGGGGGCCTCGGTCATGACGCAATCCTCCGCGACTGACAGCCGTTGAGGCGCCATCGGCGAACGCTGCAGCTCTGTTCGGTCCTGCCGAGCTGCTCCGCGGCTGCCCTGATGCTCGGGGACGCCATGAGGATTTCGTCCTCGGCCGTGCTCCAGCACCGTTTGATCCTTCTCTTCACGGTTGTCGGCCGGACCCACTTGGTCGCCTGCTCCGCGGCGGCTCGCTTTCGGGGCAAGGCGAGAGAGCCCGGATAGTAGAGCTCGGAGAGGATGGCAACGGCCTCTTCTCGCGAGTAGAGGAGGTTGACGATCCCGTCGCGCTGATTGCGGCGGGCGGTGCGTGGTGCCCCGGTGAGGTGTTCTGCGTAGTCCACGACAAAGGCCGCGATGGCGTCGCTCTTCGTGGTGAGGCCGACGAAGGGAAGACCCAGCGCGGTGATTCCCACCGAGCCGTCCGCGTCGATCAGACCCCGCAGGTAGTCACGCGCGGTGAACGGTACCGTCGGCGGCGCGATGATTTCGGACTTCCGTCCAGCCGGTAGACCGAGGGACTCCAGCTCCTGACGGAACTCCCGTGCGCTGACCGACCACGTGGCGGCCGTGTGGTCGGCCTTGAAGTTCGTGCTGCGCGTCCGGTACCGGATGCTGCTGTAGAACGGGCAGAGCCGCTGGAACTCTTCGAGGATCGCGGCGTCGCGCACCGAGAGCTCCACCGTGAGCCGGCCCTTGTTGCCGACCCCCCGCGCGAGGTGCCCGTCCGCCTGGAGGAAAGCGAACATGTACGCGTGATCGGGTCGTTCGAGGTCGAAGAATGTCATGCCGCGAGCATGGGCTCGACCGATCGTTCGATGGGGTGGAATGGCAATCGGTTCGCTCGATGGTGTGGATGCGATCGAATCCGTAGACCGAAGCGCCCGGCAGTGCTAGTCACTGCCGGGCGCTTCCGTGAGGCCTCAGGCCGCGGCGGGGAGCTCGTCGAGGCCTTCCTGGACGAGCTTGGCGAGGCGGTCGAGCGCGTCGTCGGCGTTCGCGGCGTCGGAGGCCAGGACGACCTCGTCGCCGCCCTGGGCGCCCAGGGCGAGGAGGCCGAGCATGGAGGCCGCGTTGACCGGGTTGCCGCCGGGCTTGGCGATGGTGATCGGCACGCCGGTGGCCGTGACGGCCCGGACGAAGACGGAGGCGGGACGGGCGTGCAGGCCCTCGGCCCAACCGATGGTGACGCGGCGCTCAGCCATGAGACGTGCCTTTCCGGTGAAGCTGGTCACGGCCGTGCTCGGGGGAGCGGGGGAAGCGGCCATGTTGTCTAGACCAGTGTTGCACGCAGACGGCCCGGCGAGCCGCGGCGTTCAGGAGTTGTGATTGTTTCTTTTCGGGGCATAAACCCCGGGCCATTGGTCCCGTCCACCCTGCCGTGGGCACGCATCCGGCGCCATCCGGCCCGGTGCCGGATAACCTGACGAATGTGGACGACCCCGCGGCAGTGAACCCCGAGCAGCAACCGGACTATCCGCAGCACTGGGAGGCCGACGTCCTGCTGCGCGACGGTGGTACCGCCCGGATCCGGCCGATCACGCCCGCCGACGCCGGGCGCCTCGTGGAGTTCTACGAGCAGGTCTCGGAACAGTCCAAGTACTTCCGTTTCTTCGCCCCTTATCCCCGGCTCTCGGACAAGGACGTCCGCCGCTTCACCCACCACGACTTCGTGAACCGGGTCGGCCTCGCGGTGGTCGTCCGGGACCACTTCATCGCCACCGTCCGCTACGACCGGATCGACGCCGAGGGCCGCCCCTCCGCCACCGGCACCGACGCCGAGGTGGCCTTCCTGGTGCAGGACGCCCACCAGGGCCGAGGGGTGGCCTCGGCCCTGCTGGAGCACATCGCGGCCGTCGCGCAGGAGCGCGGCATCCGCCGTTTCCAGGCCGAGGTGCTGCCGGAGAACCGGAAGATGGTGAAGGTCTTCACCGACGCCGGCTACACCCAGCGCCGCAGCTTCGCCGACGGCGTGGTGCACCTGGAGTTCGACCTCGAACAGACCGACCGCTCGCTCGCCGTGATGCGCGCCCGCGAGCACCGCGCCGAGGCGCGTTCGGTGCAGCGGCTGCTCACCCCGCGCTCGGTCGCGGTGATCGGCGTCTCCCGCACCCCGCAGACGGTCGGCCGGGCGATCCTGCGCGACCTGCTGGGCAGCGCCCCGGCCGAGTGCCCGGTCCACGCGGTGAACCGCAACGCCCCGCCCGGCACGGAACTGGACGGCGTCCCGGTGCACCGCTCGATCCTGGAGATCCCCGGACCGGTGGACCTCGCGGTGATCACCGTCCCCGAGGGTGCCGTCCCGGCCGCCGTCGCCGAGTGCGGCGCCCACGGCGTGCAGGGCCTGGTGGTGGTCACCGCCGGCTACGCGGAGACCGGCCCGGAGGGCCGGGACCGGCAGCGCGCGCTGGTCCGCCAGGCCCGCGCGGCCGGGATGCGGGTGATCGGCCCGAACGCCTTCGGCCTGATCAACACCGACCCGGCGAACCCGCTGAACGCCTCGCTCGCACCGCGCCTGCCCGGCCGCGGCGGCTTCGGGATCTTCTGCCAGTCCGGCGCGATCGGCGTGGCCCTGCTGGAGGCCGCCCACAAGCGCGGCCTCGGGGTGTCCTCCTTCGCCTCGGTGGGCAACCGCGCCGACGTGTCCGGCAACGACCTCCTGCAGTACTGGGCCGAGGACGAGGCCACCCAGGTCGTCCTGCTGTACCTGGAGTCCTTCGGCAACCCGCGCAAGTTCACCCGGATCGCCCGCCGGCTGGCCGCCGTCAAGCCGGTCGTGGTGGTCAAGGGCGCCCGGCACACCGGGAGCCTGCCGCCCGGCCACGCCGTCCCGGCCACCGCCACCGGCCTGCGCGACGAGACCGTCGACGCGCTGTTCGAACAGGCGGGCGTCATCAGGGTCGGGACGATCACCGAGCTGTACGACACCGGCGAGCTGCTGGCGCAGCAGCCGCTGCCGCGGGGCGACCGGGTCGCGGTGGTCGGCAACTCGGACTCCCTGGGCCTGCTCACCTACGACGCCCTGCTGAGCGCCGGCCTGCGCCCGCGCACCCCCGTCGACCTGACCACGGCCGCGACCGGCGAGAACTTCCGGATCGCGCTGGACGTCGCGCTCGCCGACCCCGCCGTGGACGCGGTGATCGCCGTCGCCATCCCGCCGATCGGCACCTCCGCGCACGCCTTCATGGGCGGCCGGCTCACCGGCGAGGACGACCCCGAGATGGGCTCCGACGACCCGGAGATCGCCGCCGCCCTGCTCGAAGCCGGACAGCGCGCCAAGGAGCTGGGCAAACCGCTGCTGCTCGCCCACCTGGCGCTCACCGACCTGCCGGTCCGGCTGCGTCCCGGCGGCATCCCCGCGTACGCGGCGCCCGAGCGGGCCGTGCACGCGCTCGCCCACGCCGTCCACTACGCGCAGTGGCGCAGCCGGACGGCCGAGGCGGAGGAGACCGCGCGGGTCCCCGAGCTGGACCGGATCGACGAGCCCGGTGCCCGCACCCTGGTGGAGGCGGTGCTGCGCGCCCGGGCCGGGTCCCGCCCGTCGCCCACCACCACCCTCGATCGGGGCGCTCTGCGCCGCTCCCTCTCGACGCGCACCCAGCCCGGTGGCGCCCGGATCACCCTGCCGGACGCCGCGGCCCGCGAGCTGCTGGCCTGCTACGGCATCGACGTCTCGCCGACGCTGCCCGCACCGGACGAGGAGTCGGCCGTCGCGGCGGCGGCCTCGCTCGGCTACCCGGTGGCCCTGAAGGCGACCGCCCCGCACCTGCGCCACCGTCCCGACCTGGGCAGTGTCCGGCTGGACCTGACCGGCGAGCCGGGCCTGCGCCGCGCCCACCGCGAGCTGGACGCGCTGCTCGGCGGCGCCGCGCAGGCCGAGCTGGTGGTGCAGCGGCTGGCGCCGCGCGGGGTGGACACCGTGATCGGCGCCCTGGTGGACCCCGCGGTCGGCGCGATCCTCTCCTTCGGTCTGGCGGGCGCGCCGGCCGAACTGTTGGGCGACACGGCGCACCGATTGGTTCCGGCCACCGACCAGGACGTCGCCGGGTTGATCCGGGAGGTGCGGGCCGCGCCGCTGCTGTTCGGATGGCGCGGCGCCGAGGCGGTGGACACCGGCGCGCTGGAGGAACTGCTGCTCAGGGTGTCGCAGCTGGTGGACGACGTTCCGGAGATCGCCTCGGTGGATCTCGAACCCGTGGTCGTGGCCCCGCACGGGCTGGCGATCCTGGGGGCGCGGGTGCGGGTCGCGCCCCTGCCGGTCCGCAGCGATCTGGGCCCGCGCGCGATGAGCACGCTGTAACCTTCCTTGGTTGCGCCCTGCCCGGGCGCTGTTGTCCGAAGCTCGGCGCCGTGCCGCCCGCTTCGTCGGCGGACCATGCCAGGATGGAGATATGGCGAAGACCGGTACCACCACCACTCAGGACCTGCGCTCGGCTATCGAGCGCAGCGGCTACTACCCGGCCCTGGTGTCCGAGGCGGTGGAGTCCGCGGTGGGCCCGGAGCCGATCAGCTCCTACCTGGTGCACCAGGAGACGACGTTCGACGCCAACGAGGTCCGCCGGCACGTGACGGTGCTGGTGCTGACTCCGACCCGCTTCGTGGTGAGCCACACCGACGAGCAGTCGGGGGCGGAGGGCAGTCCCTCGGTGCCGTTCGCGACGACTTCGACGGAGAGCGTCCGGCTGGACCGGATCGGCTCGGTCGTGGTGAGCCGGATGGTGGCGAACCCGGAGACGTACACGCCGGGCACGTTGCCGCGCGAGGTGGTGCTGACGATCGGCTGGGGCGCGGTGCAGCGTCTGGACCTGGAGCCGGCCGGCTGCTCGGACCCGAACTGCGAGGCGGACCACGGCTACACGGGCTCGGCGACGGCCGACGACCTCTCGCTGCGGGTGAGCGAGGCCGGTGACGGCCCGGAGACGGTGGCCCAGGCGCTGGTGTTCGCTCGGGCCCTGTCCGACGCGACGATCGACAACAGCCCGCGGGTCTGATCGCCGCCGCCGCCTCCGACCGCTACGAATCCGGTTCCATGTCCTTCGTTCCTGCCGACGGCTACGACGCCTTCGAGATCCTTGACCCCGCCACCGCCCCCGCGCCGCCGTACGGCAGCGGTTCGCTGTGCGACCTGCTGCCCTCGGTGGCGGCGGGCCTCGGCGTTCCCGGGTTCACCGCGACGCTGCCGATCGCCCCGGCGGACCGGGTGGTGGTGTTCCTGGTGGACGGCCTGGGGTGGGAGCTGCTGCTGCGCCACCCCGAGTACGCGCCGTTCCTGTCCTCGCTGGCCGGGAGTTCGCTGGGCGGCAGCGGCCGTCCGCTGACCGCGGGCTTCCCGTCCACCACGGCGACCTCGCTGGCCTCGGTCGGCACCGGGACGCCGCCTGGCCTGCACGGCCTGGCCGGGTACACGGTGGCGGTGCCGGGCGCCGGCTACCTGATGAACCAGCTGCGCTGGCAGCCGCCGACCGAGCCGCACGCCTGGCAGCCGTACCCGACGGTGTTCGAGCAGACGCACCGGGCCGGGGTGGCCACCGCGCAGGTCTCGTCCCCGCTGTTCGCTCAGACCCCGCTGACCCGGGTGGCCCTGTCCGGCGGCACCTTCCTCGGCCGCACCACCGGCGAGGAGCGGATGGACCTGGCGGCTTCCTGGCTGGCCGAGCACGACCGGGCGTTGGTGTACACGTACGTCAGCGAGCTGGACGGTGCGGGCCACCGCTTCGGGGTGGACTCCGACGAGTGGCGGATGACGCTGGACGCGGTGGACCGGCTGGCCCGCCGGCTGGCCGAGCGGCTGCCGCCGCGCTCGGCGATGTACGTGACGGCCGACCACGGCATGATCGACATCGCGCCGGAGGACCGGATCGACTTCGACGAGGACTGGGAGCTGGGCGCCGGCGTGGCGCTGCTCGGCGGTGAGGGCCGGGCCCGGCACGTGTACGCGGTGCCCGGCGCCGCGGCCGACGTGCACGCGGTCTGGAGCGAGGTGCTGGGGGACCGGATGTGGGTCGCCACCCGGGACCAGGCGGTCGAGGCGGGCTGGTTCGGCCCGGCCGTGGACGAGCGGGTGTACGGACGGATCGGCGACGTGGTCGCCGCGGCGCGCGACGACATCGCGATCGTCGCCTCCCGCAACGAGCCCGGCGAATCCGCGATGATCGGGCTGCACGGCTCGATGACCCCGGTCGAGCAGTTCGTGCCGCTGCTCGAAGTCCGCGGCTGAGTCCGTCCCTTGACTCTTCTGTGCCCGAACTCCCCTGATGTGAAAGGCCCCTGCTCCACCCATGGCTGAACTGGTGTTCTTCTCGGGCACGATGGACTGCGGCAAGTCGACGCTGGCGCTGCAGATGGACCACAACCACACCGCGCGCGGCCGGAAGGGCGTGATCCTCACCCGCCACGACCGGGCGGGCGCCGCGACGATCTCCAGCCGACTGGGCCTGCGGGCCGAGGCGGTCGAGGTGACGGACGACTTCGACTTCCACGCGCACGTGGTGCACCGGCTCTCGGCCGGTGGCCGGGTGGACTACCTGATCTGCGACGAGGCGCAGTTCTTCGACGCCGAGCAGGTCGACCAGCTGGCCCGGGTGGTGGACGAACTGGACATCGACGTCTACACCTTCGGCATCACCACCGACTTCCGCACCCGGCTGTTCCCGGGTTCGCAGCGGCTGATCGAGCTGGCCGACCGGGTGGAGGTGCTGCAGGTCGAGGCGCTGTGCTGGTGCGGGGCGCGGGCGACCCACAACGCCCGGACGGTCGGCGGGGTGATGGTGGTCGAGGGCGCCCAGGTCGTGATCGGTGACATCTCGGTGCGCGACGACGAGGTCGGCTACGAGGTGCTGTGCCGCCGCCACCACCGCCGCCGCATGACCGCCGCGACGGCCCGTGCCTCGGTGCTCTCCCCGGACGTGCTGCCCTTCGAGGAGCAGCAGGCCTGACGCCCCCGGGCCGGCACCCGCTACGCGCCGGCCTCCAGCACGGAGAAGTGCCCGCCCTGCGGGTCGGCCAGCCGGGCGGCCCGGCCGCGGGCGGTGTCGTGCGGCGCGACCAGGATCCGCCCGCCGAGCTCCACGGCGTGACGGGCGGTCAGGCCGGCGTCGCGGACGGCGAAGTGGGTGCGCCAGCGCGGCGGGTGGCCGCGCAGGTCGGCGCGGTGCCGGATGCCGGCGACCGGCCGGCCGTGCACGAGCAGTGCGGTCTCGTCCGCACCGGGCCGGAGCGGGCGGTCGAGCACCGCGGCGTAGAAGACGGCGGCGCCCTCCGTGTCGGGGGTGAGCAGTTCGGCCCAGGCCGGCTCGCCGGGCTCGGTGCCGGCCTCCCGGCCGAGGTGCTCCTCGCCCTGCCAGAGGCCGAAGACGGCGCCGGAGACGTCGGAGGCGATGGCCATCCGCCCGGCGCGCTCGGCCTGCAACGGCCCGACGGCGACGGTGCCGCCGCACTCGCGGACCAACTGGGCGGTGCGGTCGGCGTCGTCCACGGCGAAGTAGGTGGTCCACTGCACCGGGAAGCCGGTGGCGGTGGAGAGACCGAGGCCGGCGACCGGTGCCCCGTCGAGTTCGGCCCGGACGTAGTCGCCGAGCTGGCCGGGGCCCGGGGAGTACGTCCAGCCGAGCAGTTCGCCGTAGAAAGCGCGGGCGCCGGACAGGTCGTCGGTCAGCAGGCTGACCCAGCAGGGCGTGCCCTGGGCCAGTCGGAGTTCCACCGCGGGCAATGCGGGCCTCCTCGTGGGTGGTTGGCGCACGGAAATCCTCGTACGCGAGGGTGATGCTTCCACCCTGGCGGGCGCCCAACCCTCGGGCCGCGCGGAAAGTCCGGCAAAGTCCCCACAAAGAGCGGCGACCCGGGCGTGTCCCGTGGATTCGTCGGGCCCGGCACGGATCCGTACGCCGCGCCTGCGGGTGGCGCTGCGCGACAATGGCGGCCATGACGACCTACAACGAGGGTTCTCCGCTGATCTCCGCGGCCGAGCTGCGGGAGGCGCTCGCCTCCAACCGTCCGCCGGTGCTGCTGGACGTGCGCTACCAGCTGGTCGGTGCCGCGCCGGGCGGCCCGACTGCGGCCGAGGAGTACCGGGCCGGGCACCTGCCCGGCGCCCACTTCGTCGAGCTGGACCGGGACCTCGCGGCCCCGCCCGGCGCGCCCGGCCTGGGCGGGCGCCACCCGCTGCCCGACCCGGAGGAGTTCGGCGCGGCGATGCGCGGCTTCGGGGTGGGCGCGCAGCGACCGGTCGTGGTGTACGACGGTGCGGCCTCGATGGCGGCGGCGCGTGCCTGGTGGCTGCTGCGCTGGGCCGGGCACCGGGACGTCCGGGTGCTGGACGGCGGCTTCGCGGCCTGGCAGACGGCCGGGCTGCCGGTGACGACCGAGCTTCCGCAGCCCGTGGAGGGGGACTTCAAGCCGGTGCCCGGGCAGCTGCCGACGGTGGACGCGGACGGCGCCGCAGCCTGGGCGCGCGCCGGTCTGCTGCTGGACGCCCGGTCGGGGGAGCGCTACCGGGGCGAGACGGAGCCGGTGGACCCGCGGGCCGGGCACGTCCCGGGCGCGGTGTCGGCGCCGACGGCCGAGAACGTGGGCCCGGACGGGCGGTTCCGTCCGGCGGCCGAGCTGGCGGCCCGCTTCCGCGCGTTGGGCGCGGGGGAGCAGGAGGTCGCGGTGTACTGCGGCTCGGGGGTGACGGCGGCGCACCAGATCCTGGCGCTGGAGGTGGCGGGTCTGGCGGCCACGCTGTACCCGGGGTCGTGGAGCGAGTGGTCGAGCGACCCGAGCCGCCCGGTGGCGGTCACCGACCAGCCGGGCTGATCCGGCACGCCGTCCGCGGCGGGAACTCCTGACGGGCACACAGCGGTGCGGGGCGCCGGCCGAGCCGACACCCCGCACCGCGTCCTGCTGCTATTCCTGCTTCTTGCGCCGGCTGCCGAAGACGATCTCGTCCCAGCTGGGCACGGTGGCCCGGCGCCCGGGCCGGACGCCGTCCGCCTCGGCCTGCCGGTCGGTGGTGCCGACCAGGCGCTCCCGGTGCGGGGCGACGGCGCGCGGCATCAGGATGTCGGCGTAGGCCGAGCCCGCGCCGACCGCCGGGGCGGCGGCCGCGGCCGACTCCTCGCTCTCCTCGGCGACCTCGGCGGGCGCCGGTTCGATCGGGGTGGGGCCGCCGACGGCGAGGTCGCCGCGGAAGGCGGGGACGACGTCGAGCAGGCTGGTCAGCGAGTCCCGGGCGTCGGCGGTGGCCTCCCGCGATTCGCGGACCTCGCGGGCCGACATGATGCGGTCGGCCGAGGGCCGGTCGATCATCGGGCGGGGCGGCCGCTCCTGGGGGAGCCGGGCGATCCGCGGGATGAACGGGAAGACCGACTCCTCCTCGCGCTCGACGTTCTCGCCGATCAGCGCGCGGGCCTCGTCGTCGTTGGGCTGGACCAGGCGCCGGGGCGGGTCGTACGTCCAGGAGGCACTGCGGCCCTCGCCGTCGGCCCGGTAGGAGAGGATGACCTCCCAGGTGCCGTCGTCGCGGCGCCAGGAGTCCCAGCGCTCGGTGTCCTTCTCGGCGCCGCGCAGCGCGAGGCGCTCGGCGACGGCCTCGCCGAGCTGCGGGCCGGGGGACTCGCCGTTGCGGCGGATGGCGGTCTTGCGGGCGCGCTCGGCCATGAAGGCGCGCTCGGCGAGGACCGGGCCCTCGAAGCGGCGGACGCGGTCGACGGAGATCCCGGCGGCCTGGGCGACCTCCTCGGCGGAGGCACCGGCTCGTATCCGGGCCTGGATGTCCCGCGGGCGCAGGTGGCTCTCGACCTCGATCTCGATCTGGCCGAGGCGCGGCCGGTCGCCGCGGATGGCGGCGCGCAGCCGCTCGTCGATGGGGAGGGTGTACTCCGTGCTGTCGGCAGCCTTGAGCACCAGCCGTGTGCCGTCGTTGCTGACGGCCACAACCCGCAGTTCGGGCACGCTTACCTCCCGGGTGGTGCCTGCCGACGTCACCTGCGTCGCTGCTCCCGTACTGAGTGTGGCCTGCCCACTCGCGACTGGCCACAACCTTGCTGAGTTCCCCGGCGTGTCGGGCTCATGCCCGCGCGCGCCGCTGTGGCACGGTTGCCTTTTTGCCACGCCATCCGTCGGCGTCGCGCCTGGGTGTCCCGGCCCTCCTCGCACGCGGAGTGTTCGCGACGATCCGGGACGGGCGTCGCCGTGCGTGCCCGTTCCGTGGCTCTTCGTCAAGCTGCCGGTGAAGGCGCAGTCGACAAGTCGACCCAAGGCTCAGGCTTTACGAACAGTACTCCATTCGTGGCACCCGAAGGGGCGGCTCGCCGCTCAAGTCTCCCGCGATTCACGGGAATCTCAAGAGCGCGCACCACCGATGGCGTACCACCGACGGGTGGACGGTGATCATCTTCACACAATCCGGGCGTGCAGAACCGCATTTTCGTCCCTTGTGTCCTTCTTTGGGCAAGATGGAGTGGCTTGTTCGAGGAACAGTCGTACGGACCGAGGGATGTTGATGCCGGAGCGGATCCCCGCCGAGGAGGGCGGCAAGGAGGAGCGCAGGCGGATCGATCTGAGTGCGGCTCAGGTCGTGGCGAGCGCGCTGGCCGCCGTCGTGGGCGCGCTGTTGGCCTCCGAACTGGGCGTGTACGGAACGATCTTGGGCGCTGCGGTGGTGAGTGTCGGGGCCACCACCGGCGGCGCGGTGTTCCAGCACCTCTTCAGGCGGACCGGTGAACAACTGCGCGAGGTGGTGGACCGGGGGCCGAACCAGACGGCGAACGCGCTGCGCCAGGTGCCGGTGGAGTCGGAGCAGTCGGAGCAGTCGGAGCAGTCGGAACAGCCGGCGCGTCGGCCGGTGCTGACCGCGGAGTGGAACGAGCCGCAGGTGGTGCGGGCGCGCCGGCGGTGGACCTGGAAGACCTACGCGGCCGTGTCCGGGCTGGTGTTCGTGGTGGCGATGACGCCGATCGTGGCGTTCGAACTGGCGACCGGGCAGCCGGTGTCGGCGACGGTCAAGGGCGAGTCCGGCAACGGCACCTCCTTCGGCGGCTCGGTGGCGCCCAGGTCGGCGCAGCCGCAGGACGCTCCGCCGCAGCGGCCGGCGCCGGGCGACACACGCGGACCGGCGGCGACGCCGTCCGGTGCTGCCTCGGCTCCGGCGACGACGCGGCCGGGCCGGGAGCCGAGCGGTACCCCGAGCACCGGCGCGGGTACGGCTTCGCCCTCGGCGGGCCCGAGCGCGAGCCCGTCGGCCGGGTCCTCCCCGTCGGCGGACGGCGGGAAGCCCACGGGCGGGGCCACCTCGCAGCCGCCCGTGGCGGGGGACGAGCCCACCCGGGCGCCGGCGGCCCCGTCGCCGGCGGCCGGGACCCCGGCGACCTGACCGGGACCCCGGCGAGCCGACCGGCACTCCGGGTGAACCGGCGGGACCCCGGCGAACCGGCCGGGTCGGACCGGCTCCCCGGGGGGATCAGGCCCCCAGTACCCGGCGCAGGTAGTCGTTGCCGAAGACCCGCTGCGGGTCGACCTCGTCGCGCAGCGCGGTGAAGTCGCCGAAGTGCGGGTAGACGCCGGCCAGGTACTCGGCGTCGCGGGTGTGCAGCTTGCCCCAGTGCGGGCGGCCCTGATGGGCGGTCATCAACTGTTCGACGCCGGTGAAGTAGCCCTGGTCGGCGGTGCCCCGGTAGAGGTGGACGGCGATGTAGGCGCTGTCCCGGCCGGAGGCGGTGGAGAGCCAGAGCTCGTCGGCGGGGGCGAAGCGCACCTCGACCGGGAAGCTGATCCTCCAGTCGGAGCGCTCGACCAGGGCCTTCAGCTCGCGCAGCACCCCGCCGACGGCCTCGCGCGGCACCGCGTACTCCATCTCCACGAAGCGGACCTTGCGCGGGCTGGTGAACACCCGGTACGCGGTGTCGGTGTAGCTGCGGTCGGACCAGGCGCGGCTGGCCAGTGCCGCGATCGAGGGGATCGAACCGGGGAAGCGCCGGCCGACCCGGCAGGCGCCCTCCCAGACGGTGTTGGAGAGGAAGTCGTCCTCCAGCCACCCCTTGAACCGGGGCAGCGGGGCGGCCGGGCCCTGGCTGCGGTTGTTGCGCTTGGTGGCGCAGCGGTCGGTGTGCGGGAACCAGTAGAACTCGAAGTGCTCGTTGACGGCGGTGAGGTCGTCGAGTCGTTCCAGCACCTCGTCGAAGGCCATCGGCTGCTCGTGCGCGGTGAGCAGGAAGGCCGGTTCGACGCCGAAGGTGACCGCGGTGATCACGCCGAGGGCGCCGAGGCCGAGCCGGGCGCCCTGGAAGAGCCGGGGGTTCTCGGTGGGCGAGCAGCGCTTGACGGAGCCGTCCGCGAGGACGATCTCCAGCGCGCGGATCTGGGCGGCGAGCGAGCCGGAGTCGCGGCCGGTGCCGTGGGTGCCGGTGCTGGTGGCGCCGGCGACGGTCTGGACCTCGATGTCGCCCATGTTGGTGAGGGACAGGCCCTCGGCGGCGAGGAGCCGGTTGAGGCGGTGCAGCGGGAGGCCGGACTCGACGGTGACGGTGCCCGCCTCGCGGTCGATCTCGCGGACGGCGGTGAGCGCGTGCGGGCGGATCTGGACGCCGTCACCGGCGGAGGCGATCGAGGTGAAGGAATGGCCGGAGCCGACGGCCTTGACCGTGCGGCCCTGGTCGGCGGCGCGCAGGATCTCCCTGGCCAGTTCCTCCGCGGTGCCGGGGGCGGCGGACCGGGCGGGCTCGGCGCTCTGGTTGCCGGCCCAGTTGGTCCACCGGGTGCGGGTCGCGGTACTGGCCTGGGGCATTGCGCTGCCTCCTGCTCCGTGGCCGAACGGGTCGGCGCGGTCCGGGGCGGCGCGGCCGCCCTACCCACGGGTAGGCCCATGGGTAGGGCGAGAGATTAGTCAGTTCACCGTTCGACGTCTACGGGTCGATCGGCCGATTCGGCGGGCTCGTTCGCGGCGACTCCGGAGCGCAGGCGCCGGAGCCCGGTCAGTGCGACGAGCACCCCGAGGGCGCCGGCGGCCAGCGGGACCCAGTAGCCGGCCGGGGCGCCGGAGGCGTCGACCACCCAGCCGCCGATCGAGGAGCCGAGGGCCACGCCGAGGGCGAGGCCGGTGGTGGTCCAGGCCATGCCCTCGGTGAGCTTGGCGGCCGGGACGAGCCGCTCGACCAGGGCCATCGCGGAGATCAGGGTGGGGGAGATGGCGACCCCCGCGACCAGCAGGGCGGCGCCGGCCGCGATCAGCCCGCCGACGCCGTGCACGGTGGAGGCGACGAGCAGGATGGGGATCATGCTCAGCGCCATCATCACCACGCCGACGAAGAAGCGGGTGGCCAGCGGGGTCCTGGGCTTGAGCGCGCCGTAGACGACGCCGGCCAGGCCGGAGCCGAACGCCCAGACGGCGAGGACGACGCTGGAGAGCCCCTTGTGCCCCTGGGCGTCGGCGAAGGCGACGGTGACGATCTCGACCGAGCCGAAGATCGCACCGGTGGCGACGAAGGTCAGCACCAGCACGACCAGACCGCCGTTGAGGATGGCGCTGCCGCCGCTGTGGGCCGATGCCGGGTGGACCGGCGGTTCGGTGCGCCGCTGGGCGGTGAACAGGGCGATGCCGACGGCGAGCGCGACGACGGCCACCAGCAGGCCGGACTCGGGGAAGACGTTGGTGGCCAGGCCGATGGCGAGGATCGGGCCGACGATGAAGCAGACCTCGTCGACGACGGCCTCGAAGGAGTACGCGGTGTGCAGCTTGGCGGCGTCGTCGCGGTAGAGGTGGGCCCAGCGGGCGCGGACCATGGCGCCGGCGCTGGGCATGACGCCGAGGCCGACGGCGAAGAGGAAGAGGGCCCAGGACGGCGCGTGGAAATGGGCGCAGAGCAGGAGTCCGGTCGCGGCGGCGACGGTGATCGCGGTGGCGGGGAGCGCGACGCGGCGCTGCCCGCGCCGGTCGACCAGCCAGGAGACCGCCGGGCCGAGTGCCGCGGCTGCGACGGCCATCGTCGCCGAGACCGCGCCGGCCAGCCCGTACGACCCCGTCAGCTGGGAGAGCATGGTCACGATGCCGATCCCGGCCATGGAGATCGGCAGACGGGCCAGGAACCCGGCAGAGGAGAAGGCCAGAGTGCCGGGGGCGGCGAATATCCGGCGGTAGCTGGACAGCACGGGGAGTCTCCGTCTGGGTAAGGAACAAGGCTGGCCAACACAGCTTACGTAGGTTGGCAAACGGTATTTTCCGGACGCCGACGCGGCCCCGGCGCCGTCGCCCGGCCCCTCAGTGGCAGGATCGGTGCCATGTCCGACGCGCGCAAACCCGCTCCCTCCGGCGCCGCTCCGTACGACGCCCTGCTGCTCCTGTCCTTCGGCGGGCCCGAGGCCCCCGAGGAGGTCGTCCCGTTCCTGGAGAACGTCACCCGCGGCCGCGGGATCCCCAAGGAACGGCTGAAGGAGGTGGGCAAGCACTACTTCATGTTCGGCGGGGTCAGTCCGATCAACGAGCAGAACCGCGAACTGCTCGCCGGGCTGCGCAAGGACTTCGCCGAGCACGGGCTGGACCTGCCGGTCTACTGGGGCAACCGGAACTGGGCGCCCTACCTGGTCGACACCCTGCGGGAGATGGCGGCCGACGGGCACCGCCGGATCGCCGTGCTCGCCACCAGCGCCTACGCCGGTTACTCGGGCTGCCGACAGTACCGGGAGAACCTCTCCGACGCGCTGGCCGCCCTGGCGGAGGAGGGCGTGCCTCCCCTGCGGGTCGACAAGCTGCGGCACTTCCACAACCACCCCGGCTTCGTCGAGCCGATGATCGACGCCACCCTGGCCGCGCTGGCGGAGCTGCCCGAGGCCGTCCGGGCCGGCGCCCGGCTGGCGTTCACCACGCACTCGATCCCGGACACCATGGCCGAGACCTCGGGAGCCCCGGACGACCCGGCCCGCGGCACGCCGGGCGGCGCGTACGTCGCCCAGCACTTGGACGTGGCCCGGCTGATCGTCGCGGCCGTCGCCGAACGCACCGGCGTCGCCGACCGGCCCTGGGCGCTGGTGTTCCAGAGCCGCAGCGGAGCCCCGCACACCCCGTGGCTGGAACCGGACATCTGCGACCACCTGGAGGCCCGGCAGGCCGAGGGCGCGCCCGCCGTGGTGATGGTCCCGATCGGCTTCGTCTCCGACCACATGGAGGTCAAGTACGACCTCGACACCGAGGCCGTCGCCAAGGCCGCCGAACTCGGCCTGCCGGTGGCCCGCGCGGCCACCGTCGGCGCCGACCCCCGGTTCACCGCCGCCGTCCGCGACCTCGTCCTGGAGCGGGCCGCCACCGAACGCGGCGAGGACGTGACCCGCTGCGCCCTCGGCGCGCTGGGCCCCGGCCACGACGTGTGCGCGATCGCCTGCTGCCCCAACCCGCGCGCCCCGCGCCCGGCCGTCGCCGAGCGCTGAACCCGCCCGACCCTCGTTCCCGCCGCTACGGAGGAGAATCCCGTGACCGCCCCCGCCCAGCCCGACGACCGGCTCCTCGACGACCTGCTGGACGTCGCCCTGGACGCGGCCCGGCAGGCCGGCATCCTGCTGCGCGACGGCCGCCCGGCCGACCTCGGCGTGGCCGGCACCAAGAGCAGCCCGGTCGACGTCGTCACCGAGATGGACCTCGCCTCCGAGAAGCTCGTGCTGGAGCTGATCACCGACCGCCGGCCGGCCGACGGCTACCTCGGCGAGGAGGGCGCCGAACGGCCCGGCACCAGCGGGGTCCGCTGGGTCGTGGACCCGCTCGACGGCACGGTCAACTACCTGTACGGGCTGCCCTCCTGGGCGGTTAGCGTGGCCGCCGAGGTGGACGGCCGGGCGGTCGTGGGCGTGGTGTACGCCCCGGCGCGCGACGAGCTGTTCCACGCCGTTCTGGGCCGCGGTGCCCGACTGAACGGCCGGCCGCTCTCGGCCCGCCAGGCCCCGCCGTGGGGCCAGGCGCTGATCGCCACCGGCTTCAACTACGTCCAGTCGGTGCGGGTGCGCCAGGCCGAGGTCCTGCTGGCACTGATGCCCGAGGTGCGGGACATCCGCCGGGGCGGGGCGGCGGCGGTCGACCTGTGCGACGTCGCGGCCGGGCGGCTGGACGGCTACTACGAGCGCGGCCTCGCCCCCTGGGACCGCGCCGCCGGCTGCCTGATCGCCGCCGAGGCCGGCGCCCTGACCGGCGGCCGCCCCGGGCACGGACCGGACCGCGAGCTGACCGTGGCCGCCGCCCCGGGCGTGTACGAGCCGCTGCAGGAGCGCCTGGCCGCGCTGCGCGCGTGGGCGGACTGAGGGCCGGACTGACCGGCTCCGGCCGGTCCGGCCCCGCGGGCCCGGACCGGCCGTACCGGGCCCTCGGGCGGCCCTGGTCCGGCGAAGGGCCCGCGGGCGGCCCCGGACATGCGAAGAGCCCTGACATACGGGGGATGCCAGGGCCTGGGTTTCGCACGGCCCCCGCAGGGCCGCAGGTGCCGGAGTGCCGGCGACGGGTCGGTGGTGCCGAACGGGTCAGGCAGCGGTGCGGTGGCGCTCCAGCACCGTGTCCACGCCGTGTTCGGCGGCGAGTCGGCGGAGGTCGTCCAGCTCGGACTGCTCCACCTCGGCGAGGAACTCGTCCCCGGCCTCGATCGCGCGGTGCAGGTCCTGCTCGGCGTTGGCTATGCGCTGCAGGATTCCGGCCTTGAAGGCGTCCATACGGGCCCCCTTACTGTGTCGGACGTGCACGGTCGTGCGTTCTCCGCCCCGAGGAAGGTCCAGCCGGTGAAAGCGCCCAGGCCGGAAACGGTGGTTCTCCGGTCGGACGCGGAGACGGCTTGCGGCCGCTCCCGGTGATGTCCCAACCCCAGGGCCGGCGCGGACGAAACGCACGGCGGGTGGGTGCGACCGGCCAACAGCCAGATCGCGGGTGTGCAGCTGTCCTCCCCCGGGTGGGGGCCGGGAAACCTCCGGGCGGAAGAAAGTTGCCCGTGTCACAGTCCAAGCGGAGTGATACCGACACGAACGGTCATCGCCGCGGACCCGGGACCCGTGCCCGAGTGGCAGCTTATCGCTGCTTTACCGCAGGACCAGGCAGGATGGAGGCACCGTCGGAGCCGCGCGTCCGCTTCCGGGGCCGGCCTGGAGAAGGGACAACGACCGTGCGGGTTCTCGTCGTCGAGGACGAGCAGCTGCTTGCCGAGGCCGTCGCGACCGGCCTGCGCCGCGAGGCGATGGCCGTCGACGTGGTGTACGACGGGGAGGCCGCGCTCCAGCGCATCGCGGTCAACGACTACGACGTGGTGGTCCTGGACCGCGACCTCCCGCTGGTCCACGGCGACGACGTCTGCCGCAAGGTGGTCGAGCAGGGCCTGGCGACCCGGGTGATCATGCTGACCGCCTCCGGCGACATCAGCGACCGGGTCGAGGGCCTGGAGATCGGCGCGGACGATTACCTTCCGAAGCCGTTCGCCTTCAGCGAACTCGTCGCCCGGGTAAGGGCGCTGGGGCGCCGCGCGACCATCCCGCTGCCCCCGGTGCTGGAGCGCGCCGGCATCTCGCTCGACCCCGGCCGGCGCGAGGTGATCCGCGACGGACGCACCGTCCAGCTCGCCCCCAAGGAGTTCGCCGTCCTGGAGGTGCTGATGCGGGCCGGCGGCGCCGTCGTCTCCGCCGAGCAGCTGCTGGAGAAGGCCTGGGACGAGCACACCGACCCGTTCACCAACGTCGTGCGCGTCACCGTGATGACGCTGCGCCGCAAGCTCGGCGACCCGCCGGTGATCGTCACCGTGCCGGGCTCCGGCTACCGGATCTGACCGGAATCCGCCCCGAGGACTCCACCCACCCCGCGCCCGCCCCCGGCGGACGCCCCGAGAGGACGATCATGACCACCCCGCCCCCGGCCGGCGGGCCCTCCGGCGCGCCCGCCGGCGGCCCGCGCGCCGTACCGCCCAAGCCCCTGCACCCGCCGCGCGGCTCCCGGTCGAACCCGTCGCGCAACGACACGACGTACGTCCCGGGCGACGGCATGCTCGCCTGGCTGCCCTTCCGCCCGACCATCCGCATCCGCCTCACCCTGCTCTACGGCGGGATGTTCCTGATGGCCGGCGTGGTCCTCCTGCTGCTGATGTACTTCTTCGTCCGGCAGGCCCTGGACTACGTCTCGCCGCCGCAGCTGAACTTCACCGTGGTCACCCCCAGCGGCGCCTCCTCCACCTTCATGGTCAACGGTGTCCAGATGTCCAGCGAGCAGCTCAACGCGCTGCTCGCCGGCCGGCACGAGGCGGCCTCCACCGTCGCCCTGAACACCCTGCTGCGCAAGTCGCTCACGGTGCTGGTCTGCCTCGCCGTGATCGCCTTCGTGGCCGGCTACGCCCTGGCCGGCCGGGTGCTGCGCCCGCTCGGCCGGATCACCCGCACCGCCCGCGACGTCGCCTCCTCCGACCTGCACCGCCGGATCGAGCTGGACGGCCCGGACGACGAGCTCAAGGAGCTCGCCGACACCTTCGACGACATGCTGGACCGGCTGGACCGCTCCTTCGACTCCCAGCGCCGCTTCGTCGCCAACGCCTCGCACGAGCTGCGCACCCCGCTCGCGATCAACCGCACGCTGCTGGAGGTCCAGCTCTCCGACCCGGCCGCCTCGCCCGACCTGCAACAGCTGGGCAAGACCCTGCTGGCCACCAACGAGCGCAGCGAGCAGCTGGTCGAGGGCCTGCTGCTGCTCGCCCGCAGCGAGAACGAGCTGACCGACCGCCGCCCGGTGGAGCTGTCCGAGGTGGCCACCCGGGCGCTGGAGCAGACCCGCTCCGAGGCGGACAAGCGCGAGGTCGAGCTGCGCTCGAAGCTCGATCCGGCCGTGGTCGGGGGCAACGGCGTGCTGCTGGAGCGGCTGGCGCTCAACCTGCTGCAGAACGCGGTGCGGTACAACACGGCGGGCGGCTGGGTCGAGCTGGCCACCGCCGAGGTGCCGGGCGGCGGCGAGCTGGTGGTCTCCAACACCGGCCCGGTGGTGCCGGGGTACGAGCTGGAGCACATCTTCGAGCCGTTCCGCCGGGTCAAGGGCGCCGACCGCACCCGCAGCGACAAGGGGGTCGGACTCGGCCTGTCCATCGTCCGCTCGGTGGTGCGCGCCCACGGCGGCACCATCGAGGCCACCGCGCGCGCCGGCGGGGGACTCACCATGCGGGTCCGCATCCCCTCACCGTAGGTTCCCCGCCCGGAGCAGGCAGGAAGAGCGAGCCGCCCCCGTCAGGCCGTCAAGACGACATAAGGCCTGGCGGGGGCGGCTTGTCTTTTGTGGCCTGAGCAACTTACGGTGTCGTAACCTACGCAACCGTAAGTGCGTCCGTCGGCGCGCTCGCCGACATCGCACGACGTGTGCCCGCCCTACGCGCCCGTCCCCGCGCGTGCCGTCCCCCAGGAGCAAGCCCGTGACCATCGCCCCTGTGCAGAGCAGCACCTCGCTCGGATCGAGCGGCTGGACCGACGCGCGGCTGATCCTGGCCCTCGAAGAGGTCGTGGAGAAGGAGCTCAACCGCCACCTGGCCGTGGCCAAGGAGTGGATGCCCCACGAGTTCGTCCCGTGGAGCCAGGGCCGCGACTTCGACGGCGTGCTGGGCGGCGAGGCCTGGTCCCTCGACCAGTCGCAGGTGACCGCGCTGGGCCGCGTCTCGCTGGTGGTGAACCTGCTGACCGAGGACAACCTCCCCAGCTACCACCACGAGATCGCGACCATGTTCGGCCGCGAGGGCGCCTGGGGCACCTGGGTGCACCGCTGGACGGCCGAGGAGGGCCGCCACGGCATAGCCATCCGCGACTACCTGCTCGCCACCCGGGCCGTCGACCCGGTGGAGCTGGAGCGGGCCCGGATGAGCCACATGTCCGAGGGCTTCGAGTCCGACAACGCGCACAGCATGCTGCACTCCGTCGCGTACGTGGCCTTCCAGGAGCTCGCCACCCGCATCGCGCACCGCAACACCGGCAAGTACGCCGGCGACCCGCTCTGCGAGCAGCTCCTGGCGAAGATCGCCAACGACGAGAACCTGCACATGGTCTTCTACCGGAACCTGCTGAAGGCCGCCCTGGAGATCGCCCCCGACCAGGCCATGCGGGCCATCGCCGACGTGGTCACGGACTTCCGCATGCCCGGCCACGGCATCCCCGGCTTCGAGCGCGCCGCCGCGCAGATCGCCCTCGGCGGGGTGTACAACCTGCGCATCCACCACGACGACGTGCTGCAGCCGGTGCTGCGCAACCTCAAGGTGATGGAGATCGGCGGCCTGGGCCCGGAGGGCGTGCTGGCCCAGAACGAGCTGGGCGTCTTCCTGGACGGGCTGGACTCGCAGGCGCGGAAGTTCGAGGAGCGCCAGGCCGCGGTGCAGGCCCGTCGGGCGGCCCGGCGCAGCGCCGAGTAGGGCGCTCCCGCGAGCGGTCGGAGTGGGTGGATTTTCCGTGGTTTGCCCCGGAAGATTCTGAACGTGACCAAGCTCACACCGTGTCGCTCCACGGTGTCGGTCGACCCCGGAGAGTGATCACCCGGTCGGGTGTGCCGATCGCTTTCCGTGACCGGATTCCGGGCCCGTGCGGACCTGTCGGATCGGTCGGAAGCCCCGGTGGGCAAGGGTTCGGGCGGGTATCCGCGCCATCCTTGCTCACTGTGCGTGTATGGTTCGCCGGGCCCGGGAAGGGGCGGCGATGGCCCAGCGTGAGGCCTTCCACAGCCCCGGGGATCACCCCGATGGACCCCCGGCTGAGTGTCGATTGAGTAACAGGGCTTGAAGTAAGGCAAAATCTCCGCCTCGGGTCGGGCACAAGACCGACCCCCCATGCGTTACGTGCGCTGGAGATACCGCACACACCGCACAACCCGGAGGGGGAGAGCGAAAAATGGCAACCGACTACGACACCCCACGCAAGACCGACGACGAGCTCAACGAAGACAGCATCGAGGAACTCAAGGCTCGGCGGAACGACAAGGGCGGCGGCTCCGTCGACGTCGACGAGTTCGACGCCGCCGAGGGCATGGAGCTGCCCGGCGCCGACCTCTCGAACGAGGAGCTCGCCGTTCGGGTGCTGCCGAAGCAGGCCGACGAGTTCACCTGCATGAGCTGCTTCCTGGTCCACCACCGCAGCCAGCTCTACAGCGAGAAGAACGGCAACCCGATCTGCCGGGACTGCGGCGCCTGAGCACCGCGGCGGACAGGGCCCGGTGCCCGCGGCTCCCGCGGGACCGGCACACCGCTCCTTCCGGCCCCGGGCAGCGGGGCCGGACGGCAGTTCCGGGGGCCGTCCTCACGGACGGGCCCGGTAGGACGGAGTCGGCCGACGCGTCGGCCCGTACGAAGTCGTAGGGACGGTCCCGCAGCAGCGGAACCGTCCCTCTCCGTTTTCCGGTCTCGTCCGGGCCCCGCGGGGCCCCGCGCCCGCCCGCTCAGGTGCGGGCGCCCCGCCGGGCCTCCTCCAGCGCCTCCGCCAGCTTCATCGGCGAGCGGGTCGACAGATAGAGGTACGGCGTCGGGTCGGCCGGGTCGCTCACCTCGACCCGCAGCGCCGTCGGGACGTAGCTGCGCAGCAGCATGAAGGCGCGCGGATCGGCCTTCGGGCCGCGCCAGGCCGCCGCCTCGGCGGGGCTCAGCGCCTGCGCGGTGCCGAGCGCGTCCACCGGGATCCGGGCCGGTCCGGCGACCAGCGAGCCCTGGACCACGCGGATCCGGGCCGAGCCGTAGCTGCTGATCGCGAGGGCGCCGGCGGCGATGCCGGCCACCAGTCCGACCAGCGCGGCCGGGCCGCTGACCCGGATCAGGATCAGCGCGAGCGTGAGGCCCACTGCGACCGGGAGCAGCCACCAGGAGCGCGGCACCGTGAGGCGTTCGTCGTACATGCCCCCATTGTGGTCGCCCTGACGCCGGGCACGGGACGCCACCCCCACCCGGGGCCCACCTACCCCTCGGTAGGGTTGGGCACCGTGACCGGTACGACAGCCCCCACCGCCCCCGACGGCCGGCCGACGCCCGCGATGCCGCCGTCCCCGACGACCCCGCCGCCGGACGCCGTCCTGCCGCCGCGCGCCCCCGAGGCGCCGGCCCCCGGCACCCGGCTCGGCTCCCACTACGAGCACTGCTTCGGCTGCGGCCCGCAGCACCCCGGCGGCCTGCGGATCGACGCGGTCGCCGGCGAGGGACTCGACGTCACGGCCGAGTTCACCGTCCGGGACGTCCACCAGGGCGGTCCCGGCCTGGCCCACGGCGGGGTGCTGACCACCGCCATGGACGAGACCCTCGGCACGCTCAACTGGCTGCTGCAGGCCCCGGCCGTGACCGGCCGGCTGGAGACCGACTTCCTCTCCCCGGTGCCGGTCGACTCGGTGCTGCACCTGCGTGCCTGGATCACCGGCGTGCACGGCCGCAAGATCTACAGCGCCGCCGAGGCGCGGATCGGCGGGCCGGACGGGCCGGTCGCGGTACGCGCTCAGGCGCTCTTCATCCAGGTGAAGCTGGAACACTTCACCACGCACGGTCGTGCGGAGGACATCGACAGGGTCCTCGACGACCCGGATCTGATGAAGCGCGCACGAGCCTTTGAGGTGAACCCTTGAGCGACACCCCCCGCCCGCAGCTGGACGTCCTGATCAAGCGCATCGACCCCGAGCTGCCGCTGCCCGCCTACGCGCAGCCCGGGGACGCCGGCGCCGACCTGCGCACCACCGTCGACGCCGAGCTGGCCCCCGGCGAGCGGGTCGTGCTGCCCACCGGCGTCGCCATCGCCCTCCCGGACGGCTACGCGGCCTTCGTCCACCCCCGCTCCGGGCTCGCAGCTCGTTGCGGAGTTGCTCTCGTGAACGCCCCGGGGACGGTCGATGCCGGGTACCGTGGAGAGATCAAGGTGATCGTCGTCAATCTGGACCCGCGCGAGGGAGTCAGCTTCCGCCGAGGGGACCGGATCGCCCAGCTGGTCATCCAGCAGGTCGAGAAGGCCCGCTTCCACGAGGTGGAGGAGCTGCCCGGGTCGGCACGCGCCGAGGGTGGGTTCGGGTCGACCGGCGGCCATGCCGCGGTCTAGCATGCCCGCGGCCTCGCAGGAAGCCGAGCAGGTATTCGCATCGGTCTTGGACCGGGAAGGACAGTGACCGTGTTCCGTCGTCGCCAGAAGAGCGAGGACGCTGTCGAGCAGCTCGCCGACGACGCCATCAGCGCCGACGAGACGGCCGATGACGTCGAAGGTTCCGCCGAGAGCGAGAACGTGACCGAGCTGGACCCGGCCGACAGGGTCGGCCTGCCGCCGGCTCCCCGGCCGGACGGTCCGTGGGACCACTCGGAGCTGGAGAACCCCGAGGAGGGGCGAGTCGACCTCGGGGGTCTGCTGGTCCCCGGTGTCGAGGGCATGGAGCTGCGCGTCGAGGTCGCCGGTGACGCGATCGTGGCCGCCACCCTCGTGCTCGGCAACAGCGCCATCCAGCTCCAGGCCTTCGCGGCCCCGAAGTCCGAGGGCATCTGGGGTGAGGTCCGCGAGGAGATCGCCAACGGCATCACCTCGCAGGGCGGCCTCATCGAGGAGGAGGAGGGCCCGCTCGGCTGGCACCTCCGCGCCCAGGTCCCGGTGCAGCTGCCGGACGGCACCCAGGGTGTCCAGCTGGTGCGGTTCGTCGGCTGCGACGGTCCGCGCTGGTTCCTGCGCGGCGTGATCTCGGGTCAGGCCGCGGTGCAGCCGGAGATGGCCGGGATCCTGGAGCAGGTCTTCCGTCAGACGGTCGTCGTCCGCGGCGAGGCCCCGATGGCTCCGCGCGACCCGATCGTGCTGAAGCTTCCCGAGGACGCCCAGATGGTGGCCGACGGTGGTGGGGCGGCCGCCACCGCCGGTGAGGGCGACAACCGCTTCGGCGGCACCTCGCTCGACCCGTTCGCGCGCGGTCCGGAGATCACCGAGGTCCGCTGATCGGTCGTGACCGGCCCGGATCGCCCCCGCCCGGACTCCCGGGCGGGGGCGATTTGCATGTGGTGGGCCGGTCCCCGTACAGTTCCGGAGTCGCCGCGGGAGACCGGGGTG
>NZ_JBEOUW010000021.1:140391-155443 GCF_040303045.1 Kitasatospora sp. NPDC096140 | reverse complement strand
GCGTGTCGGTGTGGGTGGAGCCGTAGCCGTCCATCCACGCCTTCCACGAACCGCCGTGCGCGGCCTGGCTGGAGCTGTTGTCGACCACGCCGGAGGTCGACGTCCACGGCGAGGCCGAGCCGGTCTCGAAGCCCGCGTTGCCCAGCAGCTGCGCCGGGGTGCAGCCACCGCCGCCACCGGTGGTGACGGTCCAGGTGAAGCTGGTGGTACCGGACTTGCCGGCCGAGTCCTTCACCGTCACGGTGACGTTGGAGGTGCCCGCCGCGGTCGGGGTGCCGGTGATCGCGCCGGTGGAGGCGTTGATCGCCAGGCCGGCCGGCAGACCGGTCGCCGAGTACGACAGCGGAGCGGTGCCGCCCGAGGCCTTGATGGCCAGGTTGACCGCGGTGCCGACGGCGGTCGACTGGTTGCCCGGGTTGGTGACGGTGACGCCGCCCGGGTTGGGCAGCGAGCCGACGTTGACGGCGGCCCAGGCGGTGGCGACCGCGTTGTACTCGGCGCTGTTCGCGCCGTACAGGTCGGTGGCCGCGTTCAGGGTCGCGGTACGGGCGGCCGCGTAGTTGGTGGTGGAGGTCATGTAGGCGGTCAGCGCCTTGTACCAGACCTGCTGCGCCTTGTCGTGGCCGATGCCGGTGACGGTGATGTTGTTGACGGTCGGGCTGTTGTAGCTGACGCCGTTGATCACCTTGGCGCCGCTGCCCTCGGACAGCAGGTAGAAGAAGTGGTTGGCGACGCCGGACGAGTAGTGCACGTCCAGGTTGCCGACGCCCGAGTACCAGGAGTCGGCCGACTGGCCGTCCTTGGAGGGCTTGTCCATGTAGCGCAGCGGCGTGCCGTTGCCGTTGATGTCGATCAGCTCGCCGACCAGGTAGTCCGGCACGTCCTTGGGCAGGTTGGCGTAGAACTCCACCATGTTGCCGAAGATGTCCGAGGTGGCCTCGTTGAGGCCGCCGGACTCGCCCGAGTAGTTCAGGTTGGCGGTGGCCGCGGTGACGCCGTGGCTCATCTCGTGGCCCGCGACGTCGAGTTCGGTCAGCGGGTGGGTGTCGCCGTCCCCGTCGCCGTAGGTCATGCAGAAGCAGCTGTCGTCCCAGAACGCGTTGACGTAGCCGGTGTCGTAGTGCACGCGGCTCATGGCGCCGACGCCGTCGTTGCGGATGCCGTTGCGGCCGAAGGTGTTCTTGTAGAAGTCCCAGGTGGCCGCGGCGCCGAACTGGGCGTCCACGGCGGCCGACTCGCGGTTGCTGGCCTGGCCGTTGCCCCAGGTGTCCGAGGACTTGGAGAACAGGGTGCCGTTGCCGGAGGTGCCGTTCTTCATGTCCGTGGTGTACTGGCCGCCGCGGCTGGCGTCCTTGAGGGAGTAGGTCGAGCCGCTCTGGGTGGTGGTCAGCGGCACGTTGCCGACGAAGACGCCGGTACCGGTGCCGCGCATGATGCCGTCGGCCTTGCTGAGCACGTCACCGGTCTTGGCGTCGGTGACCACGTGCAGCTTGCTCGGGGTGCCGTCGGACTCCTGGCCGGCGATGACCGTCTCCCAGGCGAGCTTCGGGGTGCCGTCCGCGGCCCACACCACCAGGCGCGGGGCGGTGTCGACGGAGCCCGCCTCGACGGCCAGCGCGGCGGCCTGGGCCTTCGGCGCGGCCAGGGCCGGGGTGGTCTCGACGCCGGCGAGGTTGGCCTCGCTGGCCTTGGTCACGCTCTTGGTGGCACCGTTCGCGTCCTGGTGGACGATCAGGTCGCCGCCGAGGACGGGGAGTCCGGCGTAGGTGCGCTCGTAGCGCAGGTGGCGACCGCCGTTGGCGTCCTGGACGACGTCCTTGGTGACCAGCTTCTCCTGGCCGCTCAGGCCGAGGGCCTGGGCGAGGGAGGCGGTCTGCTGGTTCGCCGAGGCGATCAGCGCGGCCCGGGTGGACTGCTGGGCGGCGACGGCGGCCGGCGCGTCCGGGGTGGCCGCCTGGGCGATGACCGGTATGCCGGTGACCAGCAGCGCGGTGGACGCGGCCAGGACGACCGCCGCCTTCCGGGCGTGAGCGTAACGGGACATGCGGACTCCTTTTCCGACCGGGGCTGGGTCGCGCCGGTGGAGAGAAACCTGGGCCGCGGGGTTGCGGCGCAGTGGGGGCCCCCGCCGGGTGCGACGGAGGTGCGGTAGCGGGTTGCGGTGCACACAACCCGTTGCAGGGTCGGGACGCGCTGCACCATGGCTGGAACGGCTGCACCGGGGGGTGGGGCCCCCTCGTCTGCAGCCGGAGGAATCGTGGCAGCAAACCGGCCGCCAATGACAGATGCATGCCACTGATTGGCCGGTTCATTACCGAAACCGTATGCATGGCGGTTCGTCAGTTGTGGTACGCCGTCGCGAACTCGTGAACACGGTTTTCATGCCCCGGACAAAGTTCGATCACTACCGGCGGTCACTGACCAGCAGTCGGAAGCGGCGGCCGTGCCGCCGGGCGCCGCGCAGCGCCGAACGGGCGCGGCACGTCACAGTTCCGGCCGTGCCAGTGGAGCTTTCCGGCCATTCTGTGGCCGGAACGGAACCGGGCCCCGCTCCGCCTCGACGGCGGTGCGGGGCCCGGCGAACAGCGGGTGTACGGATCAGTGTTGGACGAACACCGCCACGGTGCGGCCCGGCACGGTGAAGGTGCCGGTCGCCGCGTCGAAGCCGGACTGCTTGACCACCTGGTCCGCTCCGCCCGCCTGGACGGGGTGCAGCGCCTGGCCCGTCCCCCGCAGGGCCGCCACGGTCTGCGCCTGTGCGGTGGGCGTGGCGTTGAAGACCACCGTGATGCCCTTCTCGGCCCCCGCCAGCCCGGTGCCGTCCAGGTGCAGGGTGATCACGCCGGGCGTCTCGCCGGCGGTGCCGGAGAGCGGGTACGAGAGCCGCTGCTGGACGGCGGCCAGGGTGGGCAGGGAGAACAGCGGCGAGGACTGCTTGATCCGCAGGAACTCCTGGTACTGCGCCGAGGTCGCCCGGATGTCGGCCGCGCCGACGGTCAGCTTCGGGTTCGCCAGCAGGGACTGCGCGGTCGGCCACATGCCCTTGTTGTCGGCCGCCGGCGGCAGGCCGCGGCCCCAGCCGTTGCCGTCCGCGGCGTCCCAGTGGATCGCGTTGAACCAGTCGCCCGAGTCGTAGGCGTTGGAGTCGAGCGACTTGGAGCGCAGCAGGTCGCTGCCGGCCTGGGCGAAGCCCGCGCCCTGGGTGAGCGCGGTGAGCGACAGGCCGAGCGCCTGCATCCGGGCCCGGTCGGCGGGCGCGGTGCCGGTCGGCAGCTTGTACGCGAGCGCGTCGAAGAGGTCGGTGTTGTCGTGGGCGTCCACGTACTCCACCGCCTCGCCCGGCTTGGCCGCGTACCCGGTCGGGGAACCGTTGTAGTCGACCTGGGCGCCGGTGACGGCCTTCCCGGAGCTGTCGGTGAAGGAGTACCCGGCCAGGTTGCCGGTCAGCCCCACCTTCAACTGGTCCATCTGGTGCAGCAGTCGGGCCTTCTGCTGGTCCGGGCTGCCGTTCGCGGGCGAGCCGTTGGGGTCGGTGAACAGGCCCGAGGCGAAGCCCTGCTGGGGCGCCGAGTCGAGCATGAAGTTGCCACCCCGCGCGGCGTCGCGGATCCGGTCGTCGAAGGTGGCGATGCCGGTGCCGGCCATGTTGGCCTGGGTGGCCTGCTCGAACCGGGCGTTGTTCGCGACGGCGCCGAAGTTCCAGCCCTCGCCGTACAGGAAGACGTTCTTCCCGTCCACGCCGTCCGAGTCCGGCGTCATCTTCCGCAGCGCGGCCTGCACGTCCAGCATGGTGGACTTCGGGTCCAGGCCCATCAGGTCGAAGCGGAAGCCGTCGACCTTGTACTCGCGGGCCCACAGGGTCACCGAGTCGACCACCAGCCGGTTCATCATGGCGTGCTCGGGCGCGGTGTCGGCGCAGCAACTGTCCGTCGTCACCTTGCCGTCGGCGTCCAGCCGCTGGTAGTAGCCGGGGACGACCCGGTCCAGCACCGAGTGCTCGGCCTGTCCGGCGGCGGCGGTGTGGTTGTAGACCACGTCGAGCACCACCCGCAGCCCGGCCGCGTGCATCGCCTGCACCATCTGCCGGAACTGCACGGTACGGGCCGTGCCCGCCGGGTCGGTCGCGTACGAGCCCTCCGGCACGTTGTAGTGCAGCGGGTCGTAGCCCCAGTTGTAGGCGTCGTCGGCGGCGACCGCCGCCACGCACTCCTGCTGCTTCGGGCCGTCCGCCGGGAGGGACTTGAGGTCGCAGGCGGGCAGCTTCTGATCGGCCCGGTTCTCCCGGATGGTGGCGATGTCGAAGGTCGGCAGCAGGTGGATCGTGGTCACCCCGGCCTTGGCCAGGTCCCGCAGGTGCTGCATGCCGGCCGACTGCGACTCGGTGAACGCCAGGTAGGTGCCGCGCTCGGCGGCCGGGACGGTGGGGTCGTCCACCGAGAAGTCCCGGACGTGCAGTTCCTGGATCTGCTGCTGCGCGGGCGGCACGGCCTGCGGCCGGGCGTGGTCGTCCCAGCCCGCGGGCTTGAGCTCCTTGGCGTCGAGGTCGGCGACCAGGCTCCGCTCGGAGTCGGTCGACAGCGCCACCGAGTACGGGTCGGTGACGGTGTTGGTGACCACCTGCTGCACCGAGGGCGCCCAGACCTTCACCTGGTACAGGTAGTACTTGCCGTCCAGCTCGCCCTTGTCGCGGACGACTTCCCAGACCCCGGTCTCGTCGTCGAGCTTCAGCGGCAGCGTCTTCGGGGTGCCCCCGGCGGCGCTGTCGAAGACCTGGACGGAGACCTCCTGCGCGGTCGGCGCCCACAGGGACAGCGCCACCTTGCCGTTGTAGTACGCCGGGCCGAAGTCGACCTTGCCGGTCCGCCCGGCGTAGAGGTCGTCCAGCACGCCCGGGGTCTGCACCCCGGTTCCGGCCAGCACGGCGCCGCTGGGCAGGTGTTCGGTGAACAGCAGCTGGCTGCGCAGCGCGGCCGGGACGCGGGCGGTGTCCCGGGCGTCCACGGTGAAGGCCCGGTAGCCCGCCAGGTGCGGGTACTTCGCCTTCTGCGCGTCGGTCAGCCCGCCCTTGACCGGGGTGAGCCGCAGCCACTGGCCGGGCTTGGTCAGCACGCCCTTGTCGGCCTTGATGCCGCCCGCCGGGTCGTAGACCAGCTGGGCGCTGGTGCCGCCGGCCAAGGCGTCGTCGCCCGCGCCGTAGTTCGCCGGGACGACGACGGTCCTCGCGTCGATCCACTGCGCCTTGGCGCCGGTGAGGTCGACCTGCGAGGAGGCGGCCGGGTTCTGCGGCAGCAGGTGGCCCTCGCGGCCGCCGAGGATCCAGACCTCCCTGCCGTCGACCGCGAAGTCCAGCGACTGGTCGGCGGGCAGGTCCTTGTCGTTGCCCCGGTGCAGGATGTAGCTGAGGCTGGTCGCGCCGGGGGCCAGCGGCACCTCGAAGACGGCGCCGAAGGCGTCGCGGCGCGCCGGCGTCAGCGGCTTGCCCCAGTCGGTGGGGGTGGCGGCGCCGGTCCAGTCGTGCAGGCCCCAGCCGTCGTAGTCGCCGTCGGCCCGGTTGTAGTGGATGACGGCGGTGTTCGCCGGCGGCGTGCTCGTCGGGCCCGGGTTCGCGGTGCGCACCGCCGGGTCGCCCTGCTTCAGCCACACCTCGCCGGTGCTGCCGACGTCGACGTGGCGGTCGGCGTCCACGTCCTTGACGCCGTTCTTCTCCACGATGAACCCGACGTCCGAGGCGCCCGGCTTCAGCCGCACGTACGCGAAGGCGCCGTACGCGTCCCGGCCGGTGAAGGCGTGCCCGGCGGGCCACTGGGTGCCCTCGCCGTCGGCGAGGTCACCCCAGGCGTAGAGGTTCCAGCCGTCGTAGTCGCCGTCCGGCCGGTTGTAGTGGACGACGGCGTACGGGCGGGCGCCCGCGGTGGGCACCGGCTGGGGTGCGGGGGCGCCGGTGGTGAAGCTCGCGGTGGCGGAGCGCAGGTGGCCGCCGGAGTCCTGGACGACGGCCTTGTAGCGCACGACCGTGCCGGGGGCGACGGCGCCCAGGTCCTGGGTGACGGCGTACTTCCCGGTGTCGGCGGTGCCCAGGGTCTGCCAGGGTCCGTTGCCGATCTGGGCGGCGAAGCTCACCCGGTCGAAGCCGCCGCCGTCGACCTTCGCGCCGACCGTGACGAGGCCGGTGGCGCCGTCCGCGGGCGGCTGCAGCGAGATCTGCGGCGCGGCGGTCACGGCGGCGAGCCTGCCGGCCGCCTTGAACACCACGGAGGACAGCGCCGGTACGGTCACCGTCACCTTGCGGTCGGCGCCGGAGGTCAGCTTCTCCCCCGCCGCCGGGTAGATCCGGTCGAAGCCCGTTCCCGCCGAGAAGGTGTCCAGCGTGACGGTCTTCGCCTCGGCGGCGTTGTTGACCGCCACCAGGTACTCGACCTGCTGCCCGGCGTCGATCCGGGAGAAGGCGTAGACGCCCGCGCCGTCGGCGGCGTACCGCTCGATCTGGGCGCCGTCGGCCAGCGCCGGGTTGTCGCGGCGCAGCTTCGCCAGGCCCGCGATGCCCTGGTAGAGCGCGCCGTCCTGCCCGTACCGGTCGGCCGGGCCGGAGGCGCCGCCGAGCACGCGGTCGCTGTTGTAGGAGGGCGTCTTCGAGGCGAACAGGTCCTGCCGGGCGTCCTTGTCGCCGCCCGCGCCGGTGAAGCCCTGCTCGTCGCCGTAGTAGACGACGGGCTGGCCGCGGGTGAGGAACTGCAGCTCGGTGCCGAGCCGGTCCTTCTTCAGCAGGGTCGCCTCGTCGGCGCCCGGGTTGTCGGCGAGCAGGAAGGAGCCGAAGCGGCCCATGTCGTGGTTGCCGAGGAAGGTCGGCAGCTCGTAGGCGTCGGTGTCGGCGCCGGTGTACCGGTAGTCCTGGCCGTAGACGTCGGCGAGGGCCTTCGCCGAGCCGCCCTGGGAGACGTACGAGCGGGCCGCGCCCTGGAACGGGAAGTCCAGGGTGGCCTGCAGCTTGCCCTGGGTGACGTACGGCGAGGTGATCGCCGGGTCGCCCGAGTAGACCTCGCCGAACATGAAGAACTTCTTGTTGCCCTGCTTGGCGGCGAAGTCCTTCAGCGCGGGCGCCCACTGCCGCCAGAACGCCATGTCGACGTGCTTGACGGTGTCGATCCGGAAGCCGTCCACGCCGGCGTCCTTGACCCACTGCTGGTAGACCTTCTCGAAGCCCTTCACCACCCGGGGGTTCTGGGTGTCGAGATCGTCCAGGCCGCTGAAGTCGCCCTCGGTGGCGGACTCGCCGACGAAGGTCGAGTCGCCGCGGTTGTGGTAGAGCGAGGGGTCGTTGAGCCAGGACGGGGTCTTGGCGTTCGCGTCGGCGGGGTTGCGGAAGACCGGGGTGTAGGGGAACGAGTCCTTGGTGATCCGCGGCCAGGGGGCGCCGGCGTCGGCGACGGCGGTCTCGTCCACCGGCTTCCCGTCCGCGTCGAGCGTCGGGTAGGCGCCCGCCGAGCGGTAGCCGTGCTGCTGCTCGGCGTCGTCGATGACGTCGGCGGTGTGGTTGGTGATGACGTCGAAGAAGACCTTGATGCCGCGGGCGTGCGCCTTGGCTATCAGCTCCTTGAGCTGGTCGTTGGTGCCGAAGTGCGGGTCGACCTGGGTGAAATCGGTGATCCAGTAGCCGTGGTAGCCGGCCGAGGCTTCGGCCCCGCTGCCCTGCACCGGCTTGTTCTTGAAGATCGGCGCCATCCAGATCGCGGTGGTGCCGAGGTCCTGGATGTAGTCGAGCTTCCGGATCAGGCCGGCCAGGTCGCCGCCGTGGTAGAAGCCCTTGTCGGCGGGGTCGAAGCCGTTGTCCAGCCGCCCGCCGGTGATGCCGCCGGTGTCGTTCGCCGGGTCGCCGTCGGCGAAGCGGTCGGGCAGGACGAAGTAGAACTGCTCGCGGGTGAGGTCGTGCCGCCCGGCGGTCGCGGCGAGCGCGGCGTCCGAGGGCGGGGCGGGCGGGGCGGCACCGAGGGCCGCGGGGGCGCTGCCGAGGGTGGCGGCGGTCAGCGCGACGGCCAGCAGGACGGCCGTGCGGCCCGTCCTGCGGGGTGATCTGCTCCGTCGGGGGCGGAGCGGGGCATCGGCCACTGAGGGCTCCCTTAGGGGAAGGGGCGATCGAGTTTCCAGGAAGCTAGCGGCCTGCAATATGTTTCAGCAAGATGCAGAAACCGTTTCGTCCCGGGAAAATCCAGCTCCACGGCCGCCTCCGGCCACCCCGATTACTCCCCCGGAGCGACGGGCGTGACAATGGGACGTATGTCCGTCCCACCGGTTAGCACCAGAACCCCGCGCACCCCCGACCCCGGTGGGAGCCGGCCCCTAGCCCTCAAGGGGGACAGCCGGTGAAGAATCCACTTCCAGAGGATGAGCAGACGGCTACGAGCGGTCTGGCAGACTTCTCGTCCATGGGGGAACCGACCGAGATCCAGCGAGGCGACGCCGGGCGCGCCGACACGGCCGACGGTGGCGGTTCCGAAGCGGCGACGACCGTCCCCGGTCACGTGCCCGACGGAGCCACCCGTACCGTCCAGTCCCGTTCCGCAGCCCTGCGCAATCGTTTCCGCGAGCAGCGCCGTTCGCCGGCCCGGCCGCGGATCTGGTTCGAGCTGGCCCTGATCGGGATCAGCTACTGGATCTACTCGATCGTCCGCAACGCCGTCCCGGAACAGGAAGCGATAGCCCAGAAGCACGCACGCTGGATCTGGGAGCTGGAGCAGCACCTCGGCATCGCCGTCGAGCGCTCGGTCAACCACGCGATGGACGGCGTCGGGTGGCTCATCACCGGGATGAACTACTACTACGCGACGCTGCACTTCATCATCACGATCGGCGTCCTGGTCTGGCTCTACCGCAGCCACCCCGGCCGGTACGTCGCCGCCCGCACGGTGCTGTTCGTCACCACCCTGATCGCCCTGGTCGGCTTCTACTCCTTCCCGCTGGCCCCGCCCCGGCTGATGACCGACGGCGGCTTCATCGACACCGTGAAGACCCACGGCACCTGGGGCTCCTTCGCCTCCGGGCCCGCCGCGCACGTCTCCAACATGTACGCCGCGATGCCCTCGATGCACATCGGCTGGTCGATGTGGTGCGGCCTGGCGATCTTCTTCCTGGCCCGCCGGAAGTGGGTCAGGGCACTCGGCCTGATGTACCCGGCCGCCACCCTGGTGGTCATCGTCTCGACCGCCAACCACTTCTGGATGGACGCCGTCGGCGGCGAGATCTGCCTGGCCGTCGGCTTCCTCGCAGCCCGCTGGCTCTACCACGAGTGGGTCTACAAGCTGCCGCAGGTGCCCGCCCGGGAGTCGGCGCAGGACCAGCCGGTCACCGTCCCCGAGCAGTGGAGCGAGCCCGCGGTCAGCACCGCGCGCCGGTAGCGACGACGAACGACGAAGGGGCCCCGCACGGGGCCCCTTTCGCGTGCCCGGGGGCTCTTCCGCAGGCCCGGAGTGGCGCTTCCGCGTGCCCCGGGGATGGCTTCCGCAGGCCCAGGGAACGCTTCCGCACGCCCCGGGGCGCTCAGAGCCCGTAGAACAGCCGGTCCACCACCGCCCGGGCCCGCCGGGTGGTCCGCCGGTAGTCGTCCAGCAGCTCCCCGCTGTGCCCGGCACCGTACCCGAGGTAGCGGGCCACCCCGGCCAGCTCCCTGGCCTCCCCCGGGAAGCTGTCCCCGGGACGGCCCCGCACCAGCATCACCGCCGCCCGCACCCGGGACGCCAGCACCCAGGCCGCTTCCAGCACCTCGGCGTCCGCCGGCTCCACCAGCCCGCCCGCGACCGCGGCCGCCAGGGCCGCCCTGGTCCGGGTGGTGCGCAGGGCCGGCAGCTCGTGCCCGTGCTGCAGCTGGAGCAGCTGCACCGTCCACTCCACGTCCGCCAGCCCGCCCCGCCCGATCTTGGTGTGGGTGGTCGGGTCGGCCCCGCGCGGCAGCCGCTCGGCCTCGATCCGGGCCTTGATCCGGCGGATCTCCATCAGGTCCCGCTCCGGCACCCCGTTGCCCGGGTAGCGCAGCGGGTCGATCAGCTGCCGGAACCGCGTGCCCAGCTCCTCGTCCCCGGCCACCGGCTCGGCCCGCAGCAGCGCCTGGCTCTCCCAGGCGTGCGACCATCGCCGGTAGTACGCCGCGTACGAGGCGAGGGAGCGCACCAGCGGACCGCTGCGCCCCTCCGGCCGCAGGTCGGCGTCGACCAGCAGCGGCGGCTCGGTGGACGGCGCGCCCAGCTGGGTGCGCAGCTCGTGGCAGACCGCCTGGGCGGCCCGGGCGGCCTCCTCCTCCAGCGAGCCGAGCAGCGGCTCGTGGACGAAGAGCACGTCCGCGTCCGAGCCGTAGCCCAGCTCGTGGCCGCCGAAGCGGCCCATCGCGACCACCGAGATCCGGGTCGGCAGGTCCCCGTGCTCGGCCTCCCAGCCGGCGACGCAGGCCCGCAGCGCACCCTGCAGGGTGGCGGCGTTGAGCGCGGTGAGCGCCTCTCCCGCGACGTCCAGCGCCTCGGCGGGGTCCTCCCCGAGCCGGCCGAGGACGTCCGCGGCGGCCGTGCGGAACAGCTCCCGGCGGCGCACCGAGCGGGCGGAGGCCACGGCGGCCGTGGTGGACCCGGCCCGGCCGACGGCGGCCAGTATCTCCGACTGCAGCGCCGCCCGCCCGCGCGGTTCCAGGCCCTGCGGATCGCCCAGCATGGCCACCGCCTCGGGGGCGCGCAGCAGCAGGTCGGGGGCGAGCCGGCCGGCCGACAGCACCCGGGCCAGCTGTTCGGCGGCCGCGCTCTCGTCCCGCAGCAGCCGCAGGTACCAGGGGGTGCGGCCGAGCGCGTCGGAGACCTGGCGGAAGTTGAGCAGCCCGGCGTCCGGGTCGGCCGAGTCGGCGAACCAGCCGAGCAGCACCGGCAGCAGGGTGCGCTGGATCGCCGCCTTGCGGCTCACCCCGGAGGCCAGCGCGCTGATGTGCCGCAGCGCGGCCGCCGGGTCCGCGTAGCCGAGCGCCTCCAGCCGGGCCCGCGCGGCGTCCGGGGTCAGCCCGGCGGCGCCCGGCGGCAGCTCGGCCACGGCGTCGAGCAGCGGCCGGTAGAACAGCTTCTCGTGCAGCCGCCGGACCTCCACCGCGTGCCGCTTCCACTCCCGGTGCAGCGCGGCCACCGGGTCGGCGCGGGTGTCGTCGTTGATCAGCGGGGCCAGCGAGCGGGCCAGTCGGCGCTGGTCCTCGGCCCCGGTGGGCATCAGGTGGGTGCGGCGCAGCCGGTACAGCTGGATCCGGTGCTCCAGCGAGCGCAGGAAGCGGTACGCGGTGTCCAGCGAGGCGGCGTCCGCCCGGCCGACGTACCCGCCCCGGGAGAGCGCGGCCAGCGCCTCCAGGGTGTTGCCGCTGCGCAGCGCCGGGTCGGTGCGGCCGTGCACCAGCTGGAGCAGTTGGACGGAGAACTCGACGTCGCGCAGCCCGCCCGGGCCCAGCTTGAGCTGGCGGTCCAGTTCGGTGACCGGGATGGAGTCGATCACCCGGCGGCGCATCTGCTGCACGTCGGTGACGAAGTTCTCCCGGGCGGCGGCCTGCCAGACCAGCGGGGCGAGCGTCTCGACGTACGCGGCGCCGAGGTCGGCGTCCCCGGCGACCGGCCGGGCCTTGAGCAGCGCCTGGAACTCCCAGGTCTTGGCCCAGCGCTGGTAGTAGGCGAGGTGGCTGGCCAGGGTGCGGACCAGCGGGCCGTTGCGGCCCTCGGGGCGCAGGTTGGCGTCCACCGGCCAGATGGTGCCCTCGCCGGTGGTGTCCGCGCAGAGCCGGGTGAGGGCGGCGGCGAGCCGGGTGGCGGCCCTGACCGCCTCGGGCTCCGCCACGCCCTCGCGCGGCTCGGCGACGAAGATGACGTCCACGTCCGAGACGTAGTTGAGCTCCCGGCCGCCGCACTTGCCCATGCCGATCACCGCGAGCCGGCAGGCCGCGGCGGCCTCCGGGTCCTGCTCGGCGGCGAGGTCCAGGGCGGTCTGCAGGGTGGCGCCGGCCAGGTCGGCGAGTTCGGCGGCGGTCCGGGCGAGGTCGGTGGTGCCGGTCAGGTCGCGGGCCGCGATGGCGAGCAGGCAGCGGCGGTAGGCGATCCGCAGCGCGTCCGCCGGGCTGCGGTCGCCGCCGCGGACGTCCGCGTCCCGGACGCCGTCGGTCAGCGCGCGGCTGAAGTCCTCCGGGCCGGGGTGCATGTCGCGCAGCTCGAAGGTGACCAGCGCGTGCCAGTCGTGCGGGTGCCGGGCCAGGTGGTCGCCGAGCGCGGTCGAGACGCCGAGCACGCCGAGCAGCCGGTCGCGCAGCGGCTTGGAGGTGGTGAGCGTGTCGCGCAGGGTGTGCCGGTCGGCCTCGTCGGCGGCCTCCATCAGCCGGGCCAGGCCGAGCAGCGCGAGGTCGGGGTCGGCGGTCGCGCCGAGCGCGTCCAGCAGCACCGGGTCGTCGGCCAGGCCCTCCAGGCCGGGGCCCTCCAGCAGCCGCACCGCCCGCGCCGGGTCGCCGAACCCGCGCCGGACCAGCCGGTTCTCCGGCCTGCTGACCCGGCTCCCGGCCCGCTGCTCGTCCACCGCCATCGGCCCCTCCATCCGTCCGCCCCAGCAGGTTACGCGCCCGGGCGGCCCGCCGCCGGACGGCCCACGGGCCGGGCCCGCCCGGTCACCGGCCGGCCCGGTGCACGGACCCGGGCGGCGGCGTGGCGTGTCGGCTTGCCCGCCGGCTCGCGGGCGCGGTGGAGTACGCGCATGACCAGCCCGGACGCCCCCGGCGGCGGCCGGCGCGGCGGCCGAAGGGACGAACCATGGCAATCGAGCACCCGGCCGAGGGACGAGCACCTCGCCGGCACCCCCTGCGGGTCGCGTTCGGCGCGCTCGGCGACGTGCTGTTCACCATCGGCGTCCTGCTCGCCCTGTTGCTCGCCTACTCGCTGTGGTGGACGAACCTCACGGCCGACCGGCACTCCGGGGTCGCGGCCGAACAGCTCCGCCGGTCCTGGTCGACGGCGGCCCCGACCGTCCCGACACCCGCGGCCTCCGGCGCCGCGGCCGCCGCGCCGCCCCCGTTCGACGCGGGCGGAGGCATCGGGTTCCTCCACGTGCCGGCCCTGGGCGCGGGCTACGAGGTGCTGATCAGGATCGGTACCGACGAGGACACCCTCGCGGACGGGGTCGCCGGCGCCTACACGGCGCCGTACCGCTCGGCCATGCCCTGGGACGCGCAGGGCAACTTCGCCCTCGCCGCCCACCGCGACGGGCACGGCGCGAAGTTCCACGACCTGGACCGGCTGAAGCCGGGCGACCCGCTGGTCGTGGAGACCCGCGACCGCTGGTACGTCTACCGGGTCGACGCCACGCTGCCGGAGACCTCCGCGGACGACACCGGTGTCATCGCCCCGGTGCCCACCGGCTCCCCGTACACCGGGCCGGGCCGCTACATCACCCTGACGACCTGCACCCCCGTCTACACCTCGCTCTACCGGATGGCCGTCTGGGGCAGCCTGGTCGACGAACGGCCGATGGATCCGGGCCGTACGCCGCCCCCCGAGCTGCGCTGACGGGCCGGGGCCCGGGAGGGAGCGCGAACGGAAACCGGGACGGAAGACCGACGGGCGGTGCGCTCTCCGCGCACCGCCCGTCGGTCACCCGCTGCCGCGTCATGCACGCCGTCGGCTGATCCGCATGGCTGCCGCGCCGGCCACGAGGAACGCCGCCGAGAGAGCCGCCAGCAGCGGCGTCTGGCTCCCGGTGTGGGCCAGCTCGCCGTGGTGGTGGTGCCCGGCCGCGTGCTGCTCGCCCCCGCCGTGGTGCCCGCCCTGCGGGGCCGGCTTGTGCGACCCCTCCTGCGCGGCGAACTTGGCCTTGTTCACGTTCTGCGCGGCCTGGTGATTGCTCTGGCTCTGGTGGTTGGACAGGTTGTTGCTCTGCGCGGCCGACTGGTGCGCGGAGTTGTTGGAGTTGGCGGTGGAGCTGTTGTTCGACGTGCTCGCGGCGCTGTTGTTCGCGCTGTTGTCGAGGTTGTTGGTGACGACGTTCTGGACGACGACGGTGAGGTCGACCTTCTGGTCCTGCCGACCGTCCTGCTTCTGCTCGGCGTTCTGGGCCTGGCCCTGGGCCTGCTCCTGACCCTGCGCCTGCTCCTGGCCCTGGGCCTGGTTCTGCTCGCCGTTCTGGCCCTGCCCCTGGTCCTGACCGCCGTGCTCGCCGTGGCCCTCGTGACCACCGTGGCCCTCGTGGCCGCCGTGGCCCTCGTGGCCGCCGTGCTCACCGTGCTCGCCATGGCCCTCGTGCCCGCCGTGGCCTTCCTGACCCTCGTGGCCGCCGTGCTCGCCGTGCTCGCCGTGCTCGCCGTGCTCGCCGTGCTCATCATGGCCCTCGTGACCACCGTGCTCACCGGGCGGGCAGACGCACTCGGGGAGCTCGTGGTGGCCGGGGCTGCCCTCCTCCTCGCAGGACGCGCCGCCGGCCGCGGCTCCTTCGGGGAGCCCGGGCGCCGCCGGCTCGCCCATCGGCCGGCCACGCTCGGCGCCGTCCTCGCCCACCTGGACCGAGTCGCCCGGCTCTGCGGCGTCACCCGGCTCGGTGGCGTCGCCCGGCTCGGTGGCCTCGTTCGACTCCGGGTCGGCCGGCTCCGGCGTGTCCGACCGCATGATGCTCCGGCTGGTGACGGTCCAGGTGTTGCCGGAGAAGCCGGTGCCGTCCCCGGCCAGGCGCAGAAGGCTGTCGACCCATTCGCCCCGGGCCCCTGCCGACTCGGAGGCGGTGCCGTGGTCGACGGAGGACGAGGCGTAGGCCGTGTGACCGGCACCCAGCACGAGCGTGGCCGAGGCCAGTCCGGACAGGACCAGGGTGGTGATTCGAGTACGCATGGACACTCCAGGATGATCCGTAAAACGGATCTTCTGAATACGCCCCTGGGTCACTCGACCGCGGTTCGCACCGCTGCAGAGTCGTCGGATTGGCCCAACGGATTAGCGTGCGCGGAGGATGCCGCACGAAACAGGCGGGGCCGCGCCCACCGGAACCGGGCCCCCGGGTGAATTTAGGAACGAGTAATAAACAG
>NZ_JBEOUW010000021.1:63208-140381 GCF_040303045.1 Kitasatospora sp. NPDC096140 | reverse complement strand
GGCGCGGGGTTCTGCCCCCTCTTACCGGGCGGCCCGCCTCACCCCGGGGCGCCCCCGCCTGGTGATTGACGGACCGTCAGAGAACCTGGAGGTTCTTGCGCAGCTCGAACGGCGTCACCTCGGAGCGGTACTCCTCCCACTCCTGGCGCTTGTTCCGGAGAAAGAAGTCGAAGACGTGCTCGCCCAGCGTCTCGGCGACGAGTTCGCTGCGCTGCATCAGGTCGATGGCCTCGCCGAGGTTCTGCGGCATCGGCTGGATGCCGAGGGCGCGGCGCTCGGAGTCGGAGAGCGCCCACACGTCGTCGTCGGCGCCGGGCGGGAGCTCGTAGCCCTCCTCGATGCCCTTCAGGCCGGCCGCGAGGGTGACGGCGTAGGCGAGGTAGGGGTTGCAGCCGGTGTCGAGGGAGCGGACCTCGATCCGGGTGGAGCCCTGCTTGCCAGGCTTGTACATCGGCACCCGGATCAGCGCCGAGCGGTTGTTGTGGCCCCAGCAGATGTAGGACGGGGCCTCGCCGCCGGCGCCGGCGGTGCGCTGGGAGCCGCCCCAGATCCGCTTGTAGGAGTTCACCCACTGGTTGGTCACGGCGGCGGTCTCGGCGGCGTGCTTCAGCAGGCCGGCGATGAACGACCTGCCGACCTTGGAGAGCTGGTACTCGGCACCGGACTCGTGGAACGCGTTGCGGTCGCCCTCGAACAGCGAGACGTGGGTGTGCATGCCGCTGCCGGGGTGCTCGGAGAAGGGCTTGGGCATGAAGCTCGCGTGCACGCCCTGCTCCAGCGCGACCTCCTTCATGACCAGGCGGAAGGTCATGATGTTGTCGGCGGTGGAGAGCGCGTCGGCGTAGCGCAGGTCGATCTCCTGCTGGCCGGGGGCGCCCTCGTGGTGCGAGAACTCAACCGAGATACCCATCGACTCCAGCATGGTGATCGCCTGGCGGCGGAAGTCGTGGCCGACACCGCGCGGGGTGTGGTCGAAGTAGCCGGACTGGTCGGCCGGGATGGGCGCGGTGCCGTCGCCGGGCAGGTTCTTCAGCAGGAAGAACTCGATCTCCGGGTGGGTGTAGAAGGTGAAGCCCAGGTCGGAGGCCTTCTCCAGGGTGCGCTTGAGCACGAACCGGGGATCGGCGTAGGACGGCGAGCCGTCCGGCATCAGGATGTCGCAGAACATCCGGGCGGTGCCCGGGGTCTCCGAGCGCCACGGCAGGATCTGGAAGGTGGTCGGATCCGGCTTGGCGATCATGTCGGACTCGTACACCCGGGCGAAGCCCTCGATCGCGGAGCCGTCGAACCCGATGCCCTCCTCGAAGGCCTGCTCCAGCTCGGCCGGGGCCACCGCGACCGACTTGAGGAACCCGAGCACGTCGGTGAACCACAGCCGGACGAACCGGATGTCACGCTCTTCGAGCGTCCGAAGCACGAACTGCTGCTGCTTGCCCATGGGGACAGTCTCACCTCTGCTCTTTACGCTCGTGTTACGCCCGGGAGGCCACCGGAAGACCCCTGCCGGCGAATGCCCCCATCATGGCCGATCACCGGGCGGCACGGCAGTGCCGACCCCCGGGAAGACCTCCGGAACCTCCCCGGAGGACCAAGGGAGGACCAAGGAAGGACCCCTGGACGAGCCCGGGAGGACCCCGGGAGGACCCCGGAGCGACCCCCCTCGCGGGACATTGCGTCAGATAGACGATTACACTCGGGGACATGCCCAATCTCCGTCTCGCCCTGAGCCAGATCGACCCCTGGGTCGGTGACCTCGCCCGCAACAGCGATGAGGTGGTGCGCTGGACCAAGCAGGCCGTCGAGGCCGGCGCCCAGCTGGTCGCCTTCCCCGAGATGGCCCTCACCGGGTACCCGGTCGAGGACCTCGCCCTGCGGCACTCCTTCGTCGAGGCCTCCCGCGGTGCGCTGGTCGAGCTGGCCGGCCGGCTGGCGGCCGACGGGCTGGGCGAGGTCCCGGTGGTGGTCGGCTACCTCGGGCGCTCCGACCACGCGTCACCGCGCTTCAACCGCCCGGCCGGGTCCCCGCAGAACTGCGCCGCCGTGCTGCACCGGGGTGAGGTGGTGACCCGCTTCGCCAAGCACCACCTGCCCAACTACGGCGTGTTCGACGAGTTCCGCTGGTTCGTCCCGGGCGACCAGCTGCCGGTGGTCCGGGTGCACGGGGTCGACGTCGCGCTGGCGATCTGCGAGGACATCTGGCAGGACGGCGGCCGGGTCACCGCGGCCCGCGAGGCCGAGGCCGGGCTGCTGCTGGTGATCAACGGTTCGCCGTACGAGCGGAACAAGGACGACCAGCGGCTGGAGCTGGTCCGGCGCCGGGCGGCCGAGGCGGGCTGCACCCTGGCGTACGTCAACATGGTCGGCGGCCAGGACGAGCTGGTCTTCGACGGCGACTCGATCGTGGTCGGCGCGGACGGCGAAGTCCTCGCCCGCTCCCCGCAGTTCGAGGAGCACCTGCTGCTGCTCGACCTCGACCTGCCGGCCGCCAGCAGCGACCACACGGACGGCCTGCTGCTGAGCGACGGGCTGCACCTGGTCCGTACCGAGCTGGGCGGCGAGCCGGTGCCCGCGCCCGCCGACCGGGCGGACGCCGGGGTCGCGCCGCGGCTGTCCGACGAGGCCGAGATCTGGGCCGCGCTGGTCTCCGGCACCCGGGCGTACGTCGCCAAGAACGGCTTCGGGTCGGTGCTGATCGGCCTCTCCGGCGGCATCGACTCCGCGCTGGTGGCCTCGATCGCGGTGGACGCGATCGGCGCCGAGAACGTGTACTGCGTGTCGATGCCCAGCCGCTACTCCTCCGAGCACTCCAAGGGCGACGCGGCCGAGCTGGCCCGCCGCACCGGGCTGCACTTCCGGACCGTCTCCATCGCCCCGATGTTCGACGCCTACCTGGCCGCCACCGAGCTGACCGGCCTGGCCGAGGAGAACCTGCAGTCCCGGCTGCGCGGCACCCTGCTGATGGCGATCTCCAACCAGGAGGGGCACATCGTGCTCGCGCCCGGCAACAAGAGCGAGCTGGCGGTCGGCTACTCGACCCTGTACGGCGACTCGGTGGGCGCGTTCGGGCCGATCAAGGACGTCTACAAGTCGCTGATCTTCCGGCTGGCCCGGTGGCGCAACGAGGAGGCCGAGCGGCGCGGCGAGGTGGCTCCGATCCCGGAGAACACCATCGTCAAGCCGCCGTCCGCCGAGTTGCGGCCGGACCAGAAGGACACCGACTCGCTCCCGGACTACGACCTGCTGGACAGCGTGCTGGCGCGCTACATCGAGGGCGACGAGGGCCGGGACGCGATCGTGGCGGCGGGCTTCGACCCGGCCGTGGTGGACCGGGTGGTGCGGCTGGTCGACACCGCCGAGTACAAGCGGCGCCAGTACCCGCCGGGCCCCAAGATCTCGGTGAAGAACTTCGGCCGGGACCGCCGACTGCCGATCACCAACCGCTGGCGGCGCGGCTAGGAGCCTTCAGTACCGGTAGGTGGCGACCACCGCGAGGTGGTCGCTGCCGTCCCGGGGCAGGGTGCGGGAGTCGACCGGTTCGAGCCCGCCCTTGCTCATGATCTGGTCGATCCGGGCCATCGGGAAGGACGTCGGCCAGCTGAAGCCGAAGCCGTCCCCGGCGGCGCCCTGGGCCGAGCGCATCTGCGAGGTGACGGGCGCCAGACTGCGGTCGTTCATGGTGCCGTTGAGGTCGCCGAGGAGCAGCACCTTCTTGATCGGCTCGGCCTCGATCGCGTCGCCGAGCGCCTGCGCGCTGGCGTCCCGCTGGTTGACCGTGAAGCCGCCCTCGGCCTTCAGCCGCACCGAGGGCAGGTGCGCGACGTACACCGCGACCGGACCCTGCGGGGTGCCGACCTGGGCGCGGAACGCCCTGGTCCAGCCCATCTTGAGGTCCACCGGCGCGACCCCGCTGATCGGGTACTTCGACCAGAGCCCGACCGTGCCCTCCACGGTGTGGTACGGGTAGGCCTCGGCGAGCCCGGTCTCGTACGAGTGCAGCGCCCGGCCCGCCAGCTCCTGCAGGGCGACGATCTGGGCCCCGGAGGCGACCAGTCCCCGGATGGTGCCCGGCACGTCGGTGTTGGCGGCGGCGACGTTGTGGCTGACCACCTTCCACTCGCCCTTGCCGCCGCTCCGGTCGATCAGCAGGCCGCCGAACAGGTTGGCCCAGAGCACCACGGGCAGCAGCAGGGCGAGCAGCGCGGTGGCGGAGCGGCGCAGCAGCGCGGGCACCAGCAGCACCGGGACGGCCAGGCCCAGCCAGGGCAGGAAGGTCTCCAGCAGGCTGCCGAGGTTGCCGGCGCCGTTGGGCACCTCGGCGTGGAAGGCGAGCAGCGCGGCGGTGAGCCCGGCCAGGGCGGCGATCACCAGGCCGCGCCGCCAGGTGGTGGCGCCGCGGGCGTCCCGGCCCCAGTTCCGCAGGCCGAGGAAGCCGCCGGACCGCGCCGCCGGGGCCGACTCGTCGGCACCTCCGGGGGCCGCGATCCGCTCGGTCCTGTCCGCCTGCGTCATGCCGTGGCTCCCGTTCGCTCGTGCCGGCCGCCGGTCCGGGGTCCGGCCCGCGGGACGGGCACGGCACCGGACCGGTGCCGGTTCGATCGGATACCCGGCTCAGCCTATGCCGGGACAGACGTCAGGCCCCCGGAGCGGGTTCCGGCGTGGCCCGGATTGGTGAGTTAGGCCACGTCCGGCCGGTGCGGCGCCCGGACGGCGGGCCGGTGCCGGGCCGACGCGACCTCGCACGGCGGGCCGGTGCCGGGGTCAGCGCGGACCCGGACGGGGGCCGGTGCCGGGGTCAGCGCGGCCCGAGGCCTCCGATCAGCGAATCGACCATCTTGCGGGCGAGGTCCGGGTCCTCCAGGTCGGAGTCGTCCCACAGGATGCTGCGGTAGAGGATCGGGCCCATCAGCAGGTCGCCGAGCAGGTCCAGGTCGAGGTCGGAGCGGAGCACGCCCTCGTCCACGGCGCGGCGGATCAGCTTCAGCCCGGCTTCGCGGCGCGGCTTGACCACCCGTTCGCGGTAGGCGTTGTGCAGCTCGGGAAGGCTGTGCATCTGGCCCAGGGCGGCCTTCAGCACCCAGCGGGTGCGCTTGGCGAGGCCGCGCCGGCGCATGTAGTCGATCATCTCGATCAGGTCGGCCCGCGCGCCGCGGCCGGTCGGCTCCGGCATCGGGACCTCCAGCTTGCCGACCACGTCGACCAGCAGGGCCTCCTTGTTGGGCCAGCGCCGGTAGATGGTGGCCTTGCCGACGCCCGCCGCGGTGGCGATGCCCTCGATGGTGAGTTCGGACATCGTGGTGCCGCCCGACATCAGGTCCACCACCGCGCCGAAGATGGCCTGCTCGGCGGCCTCGCTGCGGGGCCGGCCGCGGCGTGCCGCGGCACAGGCCTGGCCGCTGTCGGCGGCGCAGTCCTGATCGGTGTCGGCGGTCGGGGTGTCCGTCTTCATCCCCGCTGTACTCCCTCGCTGTCCGCGGGCGCGCGGGCGCCGTCCGTGTCGTTGACGGTCCGTGCGGCGGGCGGGAGCCCGCCGTCGGACCGAGGCCCTGCCCCCTCGGGCGCACCCGGGGGGACAGGGCCATTGTCACCCAGTCGTGTTCGAGGCCTCACCGCCGTCCGGTCGGACCGCAGGTCAGGCGTCGGCGGCCGCGGTCTCGACGAGGGGCTCGTCCCGCTGCTCGGGGGCCGGACCGGCCGGCGCACCGGGGGCGGCCGAGCGGCGCGGCAGCAGGAACCAGGCGACCAGCGCGCCGAGCACCGAGATGCCCACCGAGAGGGAGGCCACGACGTGCATGGCGTGGATGAAGGAGTCGTTCGCCGGGCCGATCAGGGCCTTGCCGCCCGGGATCCGGTCGGCGATGGCCAGGGTGGCCTCCAGCGACTCGCCGGCCTTGTCCCGCAGGTTCTCGGGCAGCTGGTTCAGCGTGTCGGACATCCCGTCGCGGTAGACGGTGGAGAGCACCGCGCCGAGCACGGCGACGCCCAGCGAGCCGCCGACCTGGCGGAAGGTGTTGTTGACGGCCGAGCCCGCGCCGGCCTTCTCGCGGGGCAGCGAGCCCATGATCGCGACGGTGACCGGCGGCATGACGTGCGCCATGCCGGCGCCCATCACCAGGCCGAGCACGATCAGCACCCAGATCGGGCTGGTGGCGGTCAGCACGGTGTAGCCGACGAAGCCGAGCGCGACCAGCAGCATGCCGCCGGCGGCGGTGGCGGCGACGCCGATGCGGTCGACCACCAGCCGGGCCCGCGGCGCGAACAGCAGCTGGGCGACGGCCAGCGGCAGCATCAGCAGGCCGGCCTGCAGTGCGCTGTAGCCGCGCACGCTCTGGATGTAGAAGACGCCGAAGAAGGAGACGCCCATCAGCGCGAAGAAGATCACGCCGACGACGACCACGGAGGCGCTGAACACCTTGTTGCGGAACCAGCTGACGTCCAGCGCGGGGAACGCGGTGCGGCGCTCGAACCAGACGAAGCCGACCAGCGCGACCACGCCGATCAGGGTCGGCGCCCAGGCCTCGACGGCCGTGAAGTCGGCCAGCTCGCCGCCCTTGATGATGCCGTAGATCAGCGCGACCAGGCCGATGATCGACAGCAGCACGCCGACCGGGTCGAGCTTCCCCGGGTTGGGGTCCTTGGACTCGGGCACCAGGACCGCCATCGCGATCACCGCGACGATCACGATCGGGACGTTGATCAGGAAGACCGAGCCCCACCAGAAGTGCTCGATCAGCACGCCGCCGGTGATCGGGCCGATGGCGATGGCCAGACCGACCGCGCCCGCCCAGATGCCGATGGCCTTGGGCTGCTCGGAGCGCTCGAAGACGTTCATGATGATCGCCAGCGTGGCGGGCATCGCGAGCGCGGCGCCGACGCCCATCAGGGCGCGGAAGCCGATGAGTTCACCGGGCGAGGCGGCCATCGAGGACAGCAGCGAGGCGATGCCGAAGACCACCATGCCGGCCAGCAGCGCGAGCTTGCGGCCGAAGCGGTCGCCGAGCAGGCCCGAGGTGAAGAGCAGCCCGGCGAACACCAGGGTGTAGGAGTTGATCGACCACTCCAGGTCGCTCTGGGTGGCGCCGAGGCCGACCGGAGCGGGGGTCGCGATGGTCTTCATCGCGACGTTGAGGATCGAGTTGTCGAGTACGACGACGAGCAGGGCGAGCACCAGGGTGCAGAGGATCGCCCAGCGCCGACGGTGGATGGCTTCCGGCACGCGGGGTGGCGCGGCTGCGGTGGTCATTGGTCTTCCCGTCCGTGGTGGTGTGGCACTGGCGGGCAATTCCGAGCCGGATACGTCTCGTAACCCCCCGCACCAGAGTAGCCGGGAATACGATACGAGACGACCCCGTTTCGCAAAAACGAGGCAAAGCCCGCCGCCTCCGCCCACCACGACCGGGCCCGGTGTGCCACCACGACCGGACCCGGTGTGTCACGGATCGCACCGGGACGAACGCACCCCTCTTTGCGCGCACGCCGGGGCGTGCAAGCATGGAGGGGATCCGGGGACGCCGCACGGCGCCACGAGACGACAACCCTTCAGGAGTCCGTTCGATGAACGCTTCTTCGCCTTCGCCTGCCCAGAACCAGGCGTCGACCGCCACCCTCTACGGCGGGGTCACCAACCGCCGCATCACCGTCCGCGACCTGGCCTCCGCCAAGCAGCGCGGCGAGAAGTGGTCGATGCTCACCGCCTACGACGCCCTGACCGCGGGCGTGTTCGACGAGGCCGGCATCCCGGTGCTGCTGGTCGGCGACTCAGCGGGCAACTGCCACCTCGGCTACGAGACCACCGTCCCGGTGACCATGGATCAGATGGTGATGCTCTCCGCCGCCGTCGTCCGCGGCACCAAGCGGTCGATGATCGTCGCCGACCTGCCGTTCGGCTCCTACCAGGAGTCCCCCGCGCAGGCCATGCACAACGCGGCCCGGCTGATGAAGGAGGCCGGCGTCGGCGCGGTGAAGCTGGAGGGCGGGGAGCGCAGCGCCCGCTCGATCGAGCTGCTGGTCGAGGCCGGCATCCCGGTGATGGCCCACATCGGCCTCACCCCGCAGTCCGTGCACGCCCTCGGCGGCTACCCGGTCCAGGGCCGCGGCGACGAGGCGGCGCACCAGCTGCTGCGCGACGCCAAGGCCGTCCAGCAGGCGGGCGCCTTCGCGGTGGTGCTGGAGGCGGTGCCGGCCGAGCTGGCCGCCCAGGTCACCGAGCAGCTCGCGATCCCGACCGTCGGCATCGGCGGCGGCCCCGACACCGACGCCCAGGTGCTGGTCTGGACCGACATGGCCGGCATGACGGCCGGCCGGGTGCCGAAGTTCGTCAAGCAGTACGCCAACCTGCGGGCCGTCCTGGGCGACGCCGCCCGGGCCTTCGCCGAGGACGTCCGCGGTGGCGCCTTCCCGGCGGAGGAGCACACCTTCCACTGACGGGCCGTACGACCCCGCGCCCCCGCTCCGCCCGTCGGAGCGGGGGCGCTGCCGTGCCCGGCCGGCGGATGACAGCGGCGTGACAGCCGCCTGGCAGCGGGGTGCCACGGCCGCCGCCCGGCTGACAGGGGGCTGACAGCCGGGGCGGACAACCTGGTGGCATGACACGAATCGCCACCGCCCCGAACGACCGGGGAGCCGCCGTCGGCAACGCCGTCGAGGTCCGCGGCATCGTCAAGCACTACGGCACCACCAAGGCCCTCGACGGGGTCGACCTCACTGTGAAGGAGGGCACCGTCCTCGGCGTGCTCGGCCCCAACGGCGCGGGCAAGACCACCCTGGTGCGGGTCCTCTCCACGCTGATCAAGCCGGACGCCGGCACCGCCGTCGTCGGCGGCTACGACGTCCTGCGCCAGCCCAAGCAGCTGCGCCGCACGATCGGCCTCACCGGCCAGTACGCCTCCGTCGACGAACTCCTGTCCGGGTACGAGAACCTCTACCTGATCGGCCGACTGCTCGACCTGCCCCGTCGCGAGGCCAAGGCCCGCGCGACCGAGCTGCTGGAGCGCTTCTCGCTCACCGAGGCCGCCAAGCGAACCGCCAAGACCTACTCCGGCGGCATGCGCCGCCGCCTCGACCTGGCCGCCAGCATGATCGGCCGGCCCCGGGTGCTCTACCTGGACGAGCCCACCACCGGCCTGGACCCGCGCACCCGCAACGAGGTCTGGGACGAGGTGCAGCGGATGGTCTCCGAGGGCACCACCGTGCTGCTGACCACCCAGTACATGGAGGAGGCGGAGCAGCTCGCGAACGAGCTGACCGTCATCGACCGCGGCAAGGTCATCGCCAACGGCCTGGTGGCCGATCTCAAGGCCAAGGTCGGCGGCCAGACCCTGCAGGTCCGCCCGGTCCGCCCGGCCGACCTGCCCGAGATGGCCCGCTGCCTGCGCGAGAGCGGCATCACCAGCGCCACCTTCTCCGCCGACACCGGCCTGCTCGCGGTGCCGATCACCGACGAGGAGCAGCTGACCGCGGTGATCGGCGTGCTCGGCGGCCGCGGCTTCGCGATCGCCGGCATCGACACCAAGGTGCCCAGCCTCGACGAGGTCTTCCTCGCCATCACCGGCAAGCCCGCCGCCGACGCGGAGCCCGCCCCCAGCCTCGCCAAGGAGCCCGTCGCATGACCACCGCCGCACTCGCCCCCGCCCGGGTGGAGGACTCCCGGATCGGCCTGTCCGGGACGCTGCGCCACGTCGGCGCGCTGACCCGGCGCAACCTGATGCGGATCAAGGCCGACCCGGAGTCGATGTTCGACGCCGTGCTGATGCCGATCATCTTCACCGTGCTGTTCGTCTACGTCTTCGGCGGTGCGATGGCCGGCGACCAGGACACCTACAAGCAGTACCTGGTCCCCGGCCTGCTCGGGCAGACCGGCCTCACCCTCGCGATGGCCGTCGGCACCGGCCTCAACAGCGACTTCCAGACCGGTGTGATGGACCGCTTCCGGACCCTGCCGATCGGCCGGGCCTCCGTGCTGCTCTCCAAGATCGCCGCCGAGACCCTGCGCGGGCTGCTCTCCTTCGCGATCCTGATCGGCTTCGCGATGTGCATCGGCTTCGAGGTGAAGACCGGCCCGCTGGAGGTGCTGGCCACGGTCGGCCTGGGCCTGGTGTTCGGTATGTCGATCGTCTGGATCTCGATGCTGCTGGGCATGGCGCTGCGCAGCGCCCAGGCCGTCCAGGGCGTGGCCATGCTGGTCCTGATGCCGATGCAGTTCGGCAGCTCGATCTTCGCCCCGACCAACACCATGCCGGGCTGGCTGCAGTCCTTCACCAAGATCAACCCGCTGTCCGCGCTGGCCGACGCCTCCCGTGCGCTGCTCAACGGCGAGGGCGCGGTGGCCCACCCGGTGATGATCGTGCTGGTCTGGTCCGCCGCCGTGACCGCGGTCTTCGCCCCGCTGGCGGTCGCCCGCTTCCGCAAGCGGACCTGACCTCCACGGAGAAGAGCCACCGTCGGCCCCCCGTGAGGGAGGGCCGCCGGACGGGACGGCCGGCCGCCCGGGACAGGCACCGGCCGTCGCGAGGGCCCGGCGGGCCGGTGACCAGGGGACGGGCACCGACCCGCCGGGCCCTCGGCCCTCAGCCCTCAGCCCTCGCCGATCAACTCGTCCATCAGCGCGTGGGTCTGGGCCTGGGTCATCCCGGTGCCACGGGTGCGGGCCGCTTCGAAGGCGGCGTCGCCGAGCAGCTCCCGCAGGGCGCCGGCGGAGCGCTCCCGCTCGACCCGGTCCAGGTAGCCGCCCTTCGGGCCGTGCAGTCCGGTGTGCGCGCCCAGCAGCACGGCGGCGGCCTCGGCCCGCTCCAGGTCCCCGTCGCGCTGGGCGAAGCTCACCAGCACCGCGGCCACCGCGGGCACCACCATGACCGCCACGTGCTCGGCGAACCCGCTGGTGGCCGACGTGGCGCGCAGCAGCCGCCGGCCCTCCTGCAGCAGGGCGAAGCCCTGGTCCGGGTCCCCGGCCCGGGCGACGATCCAGCCCCGGGCGCTCAGCAGCATCCCGTCCACGATGCCCGGCGCGAAGCCGCCCACCCTGACCACGTCGAGGGTGTCCAGCTCGGCCAGGGCCGCCTCGTGCTCGTCGCGCACGGCGTGGATGCCGCACAGCGTCAGGTGGCCGAACATCAGGGCGCCGGTGGTGGACTGGTTGGTGCCCGGGGCGTCGACGGAGGCCAGCGCCTCCCGGACGATCCGCTCGCCGCGCTCCATGTCGTGCTCCAGCATGGCGGTGCCCAGGTGCACCCGCAGGATCGGGACCTCCTGCGGCGCGCCCAGTTCCTCGGCCAGCTCGATCGCCCGCGCGTACGCGGCGGCGGCGGCCTGCGACTCGCCCTGGCCCGCCAGGCTCTCCCCGTGCGCGGCCAGCGCCTGGGAGACCCCCCAGAGGTCGCCGGCCCGTTCGTACAGCTCCAGCGAGCGCTCGCCGTCGCGCAGGCTCTGCTCGGCGCCGCTCGGCCAGTCGTTCATCATCCGTGCCCGGACCTGCAGGATGAAGGCCAGGTCGCCCGGCCCGCCGTACTGCTCGCAGCCGAGGACGGCGTCGTCCAGCAGGTCCTTCATCAGCTCCAGCCGGCCGGCCAGGAAGGCGCCGAACACCCGCATCAGCGCCGGGAACCGGTAGGACTGCGGCAGTTCCGGGCCGTAGGCGTCCAGCAGCTGCCGGGAGACCTCGACCGCCTCCGGGTCGCCGAGCACGTCCAGGTTCCCCTCGAACAGGCCGATCAGCCGGTACATCGCGAGCAGCCGGCGGGACTCCTCCAGCACGCCCTCGGGCATCGGCACGCCGTACGCGAGCACGTCGCGCTCCAGCGGCAGCGGCGGCGGGACGTCGGGACCGAGCGGGTCCGGCCCCAGGGCGGCGACCGCGTCGTACCAGCCGCGGGCCTCCATGCTGTAGGCGCGCAGCGACCAGTACCAGCTCATGCCGAGGCAGAGGACCAGCGCCTGTTCCTCGTCCCGGAGGTCGATCGCGCGGCGCAGCACGGCCCGGATGTTGTCCTGCTCGCGCTCCAGCACCGCCAGCCAGTGCAGCTGCCGGGGGCCGTGGATCTGCTGCTCGGCCTCGGCGACCAGCGCGCGGAAGTGCGCCAGGTGACGGGCCTCGGCGGCGACGCGCTCGGCGGCGGACTCGGCGAGGCGCTCGGTGGCGTACTCGTGGATGGTCTCCAGCATCCGGTAGCGCGGCAGGCTGGCGCCGTCCAGGTCGGCGACCAGCAGGGACTTGTCGACCAGCGACAGCAGCAGGTCGGCGACCTCCCCGGGGGCCACGTCGAGGCCGTCGGCGCAGACCGCCTCGGCGTCCTCCAGCTGCCAGCCGCCCACGAACACCGAGAGCCGGCGAAGCACCGCCCGCTCCCGCTTGCCCAGCAGGTCCCAGCTCCAGTCGACCACCGCGCGCAGGGTCTGCTGGCGTGGCAGCAGGGTGCGGCTGCCGGCGGTGAGCAGCGCGAACCGGCCGTCCAGCCGGTCGGCTATCTGGCGGGCCGTCATCACCCGCAGCCGGGCGGCGGCCAGTTCGATGGCCAGCGGCAGCCCGTCCAGCCGGCGGCAGATCTCGGCGCAGGCCTCCGGGTCGCCCTGCGGGTCGAAGCCGGGACGGGCGGTGGCGGCGCGCTCGGCGAACAGCCGCAGCGCGACCGGGTCGGGCAGCGGCTCGACCGGCAGCACCGTCTCACCGGGCACGCCGAGCGGCTCGCGGCTGGTGGCGAGCACGGTCAGCCCCGGGCACTCGGCGAGCAGCACGTCGGCGAGGTCGGCGGCGGCCTGGACCAGGTGCTCGCAGTTGTCCAGGACGAGCAGCATCCGGCGGTGGCCGCAGTGCTCGACGAGCCGGCGCAGCGGGTCCTCGGCGCGCTTCTCGATCACTTCGGCGACCATGTTGGTGCTGTGCAGCACGATCTCGCGCAGGCCCAGTGCGGAGACCACGGCGGCGGGCACCGCCTCCGAGCTCTCCAGCGGGGCGAGTTCGGCCACCCAGACGCCGTCCGGCCAGGCGCCCGCGCCCTGTTCGGCCCGGCCGGCCTCGACCGAGAGGCTGGTCTTGCCGGAGCCGCCGGGGCCGGTGAGGGTCACCAGCCGACGGTCCGTCAACATTCCGCGCAGCGCGGTGAGATCGGCCTCGCGGCCGACGAAGCTGGTCAGCCGGCCGCGCAGGTTGCCGCCGGCGCGCGGGAGCCGGGGCGCCGGCGCGTCCCCGGCCGGCGTCGGCAGTGGGCCCGGGTCCGGTTCCACCTCCGCCACGGGGGCGAGCAACTCGGCGTAGAGGGACTGCAGTTGGCGGCCCGGGTCGACGCCCAGCTCGTCGGCCAGCGCCCGCCTGGTCCGCTCGTAGTGGCGCAGCGCCTCCGCCGTGCGGCCGCTCGCCTGCAGCGCCCGGATCATCAGCAGCTGCAGCGGTTCGTCCAACGGCTGCCGCTCGCACAGCTCGGCGAGTTCGGCGACCAGCTCCGCGGCGCGGCCGAGCCCGAGATCCGCGGTGATCCGGTGGCGGCGGGCCTCCTCGCGCTGGACCTCCAGCCGGGCGGCCGGGCCGGTGCGGTCCGGCAGGTCGGCGAGGGCGGGGCCGCGCCACAGCGCCAGCGCGGCGCGCAGCCGCTCGGCGGCGAGCGCGTCGTCGCCGGTGTCCAGGGCGCGGCGGCCCTCGGCGCTCAGCCGCTGGAAGTCGGCGAGGTCGGTGCCGGGGCCGGTCAGCCAGTAGCCGGCCGGGCCGGAGCCGACCTCGTCCCGGCCGATGGTGCGGCGCAGCCGGCCGACCAGGGTCTGCAGCGCGGCGGAGGCGTCCTGCGGCGGGTCGGTGTCCCACACCTCGTCCACCAGCAGGTCGGCCGGGACGGGACGGCCCTGCCGCAGGGCCAGCGCGGTGAGCAGCGCCCTCAGCCGGGCGCCGCCCAGGGGCACCGAGGTTCCGTCGTCGTGGTGGGCCGTGGTCGTCCCGAGGATGCCGTAGTGCACCGGACCATTCTGGTCGATCGTCGCGGGTACGGCCGCACAATTGTGCTGGAACTCCCCGCACCCGCGCCCGCGCCAGCGCTCGCACCCGCGACGGAACGCGGCCGGGCGTTCGGACGTTCACCCGGAGCGGCTTGTCCGGTCACCGGCCCGCCCGGCATGATCGACCCCGGCCCGCATCCCGACCTCCCCCTGCCCACGGAGCATCCACACCATGACCTTCGCCGCCACGCCGCGCTCCCGCAGCGAGGACCGCCGGATCAGCCCGGTGTTCTGGGTGCTCCTCGCCGTCCTCGCCACCTCCGCCTGGGCGGTGTACGCCGACTACGGGAACAGCTCCTTCGGCGTGTTCCTGTTCGTCGTCGCCGGCTGGATGGTCTCCCTCTGCCTGCACGAGTACGCCCACGCGCGCACCGCGCTGCACGGCGGCGACATCACCGTCGGCGCCAAGGGCTACCTCACGCTCAACCCGCTGAAGTACACCAACGTGCTGCTGAGCTTCGTGCTCCCGATCGTCTTCGTGATCCTCGGCGGCATCGGCCTGCCCGGCGGCTCGGTGTGGATCGAGCGGCACCGGATCCACGGCCGGCTCAAGCACAGCCTGGTCTCGGCGGCCGGGCCGCTGGTCAACGTGCTGTTCGCGGCGGTGCTGCTCATCCCGGTCGGCGCGGGGTGGCTGCACGGCGACGGCGGGGTGTACGTCTGGGCCTTCGGCGTGGACCCGTACAAGCCGATCGAGTGCGCGATGGCCTTCCTCGGCCTGCTCCAGCTGAGCGCCGCACTGCTCAACCTGCTCCCGGTGCCCGGCCTCGACGGCTACGGGATCGTCGAGCCGTGGCTGTCGGCCAAGACCCGGCGCGCGGTCGAGCCGTTCGCGCCGTACGGGATGCTGGCGGTGTTCGCGCTGCTGTGGCAGCCCCAGGTCAACCAGCTCTTCTTCGAGGCGGTGCACGGGCTGATGGGGCTGTTCGGGGTGGACGGCCGGGTCTCCGACCTCGGCTACGCGATGTTCCGCTTCTGGGACAACTGATCCGAGGGCGGCCGGCCCTCGCCGGTCGGCCCTCTTCGGTCAGCCCTGCCCGGTCGGCCCTCTTCGGTCAGCCCTGCCCGGTCGGCCCTCTTCGGTCAGCCCTGCTCGGCTGCCGCGGCGGTGGCCTCGGCGATCTTCGCCCGGCGGCGGTTCAGCCACACCACGTTGCTGGCCACGCCGGCCAGCGGCAGCCAGATCAGGCCCAGCCACAGGCCCTGGGTCAGCGAGAAGACGGCGGCCGCCAGCGCGAGGACGACGACGGTCAGGGCGAGCACGGACGTGCGGGGCATGGTGGAGGGCTCCTAGAACGGGTACGGCCGACCGGGGCGCGGCCGCGTCCCATTGTCGCCGACCTCACCTCCGGAACGGGTCCAGGGGTGAGGTCGACACGGCACCCACCGGTCAGACGTCGGTGATCCGCAGGCCCGCGTGGGCCTTGTAGCGGCGGTTGACCGAGATCAGGTTGGCCACCAGCGCCTCGACCTGGTGGGCGTTGCGCAGCCGGCCCGCGTAGATGCCGCGCATGCCGGGGATCCGGGCAGCCAGGCCGCGCACGACGTCGGTGGCGGAGCGGTCGTCGCCGAGCACCATGACGTCGGTGTCGATCGCCTCCACCGACTCGTCCTGCAGCAGCACCGCCGAGAGGTGGTGGAAGGCGGCGGTGACCCGGGAGTCCGGCAGCAGCGCGGCGGCCTGCTCGGCGGCGCTGCCCTCCTCCGGCTTCAGCGCGTACGCGCCCTGCTTGTCGAAGCCGAGCGGGTTGACGCAGTCGACGACGATCTTGCCGGACAGGTCCTCGCGCAGTGCGGTCAGCGTGGCGGCGTGGCCGTCCCACGGGACCGCGATGATGACCACGTCGCTCTCCCGGGCGACGGTGGCGTTGTCGGCGCCGCGCACGCCGAGGCCCAGCTCGGCGGCCGAGGCCTCGGCCCGGGCCGCGTCACGGGAGCCGATGATCACCTGCTGGCCCGCCTTGGCCAGCCGCAGGGCCAGGCCCCGCCCCTGGTCGCCGGTGCCGCCGAGGACGCCGACCACCAGCTGCGAGACGTCCGGCAGCTCGTGGGCCGGGTTTGTCGCTGAATCGAGGGAAGTCATGGGCCGATCCTGCCAAACCCCAGGCCCCGCGCGACATCCTGGCCCGCATGGACGCGGTGAGAGTTTCGGCACTCCGGGAACGGCTGGCGGGCACGGGCTGGCCGGAGGCGGTCGGCGGCTTCGCCGGGGCGCTGCGGCGCTCGGTGCAGCGGCGCGGGGCGGACGCCCTGCTGCTGGTCGGCACCGAGGCGTACGAGCCGTGGCACCTGGCCGCCCACCTGGCGGACGAGGCCGCGTGGTCGGCCGTCCCCCGGCTGGCGCCCACCCTGCTGCGGCACCGTCCGCCGGCCGGCGCGCCGGCCCACCTGGCGCACGACCTGCGGCGGCTCACCGGGGCCGGGCGCGGCGCCACCGTCCTGGTGGTCGCCCCGGAGGCGGCCGGCGCCCCGCTGCTGGAGCGGGTGCACGACGCCCGACGGCACGGCGCCACCGTGCTCGCGCTGGACGGCGCCGACCCCACCGCGCCGGGCGACCTCGGCGGGCTGGCGCACGAACGGCTGGCCGTCGGCACCGCCGCCGAGGAACCCTTCGACCTGGCCCAGCACCTGGTCAGCGCCGCCGCCGGCCGGCCGCCCGGCCGCCGCTCCACCCTCGACCGCCTGGCCGACCTCGCCGGCCGGCTGACCGCGGCCCCCGGGCTCAGCCGCTGGTAGCCCGCCCGAACACCCGGGCCACGAACGCCCGGTCACCAACGCCGCGGCATCACGTGCGGTGGACCGTGGAACGGTGACCGATGTGGACGACCCACACCACCAACTGTCCGTTGTCGATCGTGTAGATGATCCGGTAGTCACCCACGCGCAGGCGCCGGCGGTCGGGCTGCGACACGAGCGCGGTGGTGTTGAAGCCGAACGGATCGCTTTCCAGCTCGGTCAGCTTGGCCAGGATGCGGAGCGCGGTGTCACGGGGGATCTTCCGGAGTTCGTCCCGGGCCTCCGGCCGGAAGACGGTGCGGTACTCACTCACTGCGGGCCAGCGTCTCCCTCATGACGTCCTCGATCGGGACGCCCTGCGAAGGGTCGGCCATGCGCGCGTCGATGATCCGGTTGATCTCGCGCTCTTCCCACTCCTGGTACTTCCGGAGGACCTCGATCGACACGACGGCGGCGACCTGCTTGCCCCTGCGCGTGATCACGGTGGGGACGTCGTCCCGGTCCGCCCGCTCGACGACCTCGGCCAAGTGCGCGCGGACATCGCGGATCGACTCTATGGGCAGCGGCTGCGTCATGCGCCCAAGCGTACGTTCTGTACCAGGTGTACACAACGGCGGGCGGCTCGAAAACCCTTTGCGGGAGGGGTGGGGCCCGGCTCAGGATGATGGTTCGTGAACGTCGACGAACCCCCGCACACCTCCGCGCCCGGGCGGATCCGGTCGGCCCTGCGCTCGCTGACGCCCGACCTGTCGCCGTGGCGCGCGTCGCGCGACTTCCGCTACCTCTGGACGTCCGGCTGCGTCACCAGCTTCGGCAGCTTCCTCACGCTCGTCGCCGTGCCGATGCAGATCAAGGAGCTCACCGGCTCCTCCTTCGCGGTCGGCCTGATCGGCGCCGTCGAACTCGTCCCGCTGATCGTCTTCGGCCTGTGGGGCGGCGCCCTCGCCGACGCCCTGGACCGCCGCAAGCTGGTGCTGCGCGCCGAGGCCGCGCTCGGCGTACTGGCCGGGCTGCTGCTGCTCAACGCCCTGCTGCCGCACCCGCTGCTCTGGCCGATCTACCTGGTCGCCGCGCTGGTCGCGGCCGCCGACGGCGTGCAGCGCCCGGCCCTGGACTCGCTCACCCCGCGGATCGTCCCGCACCAGCACCTGACCGCCGCGTTCGCCCTCAAGTCCCTGTACCACAACGCCGCTTCGGTGGCCGGGCCGGCACTGGCCGGTGTCGTGGTGGCGCTCGCCGGGGTGCAGACGGCGTACGCGCTGGACGTGCTCACCTTCGGCGCCTCGCTGCTGCTGCTCGTCCGGATCAAGGCGGTGCCGCCCGCCACCGGCGCCGAACGGCCTTCGGTGCAGGCGGTGTTGACCGGCGTCCGGTACGCGTGGAGCCGCAAGGACCTGCTGGGCACCTACGCGATCGACGTGTGCGCCATGCTGTTCGCCTACCCGGTGGCCGTCTTCCCCTTCCTGGCCTCGGAGTTGGGCGCGGACTGGGCGCTCGGCCCGATGTACGCGGCCTCCGCCGCCGGCGCCCTGCTGGTCGGGGCGACCAGCGGCTGGACGTCCCGGGTGCACCGGCACGGGCGGCTGCTGCTGGCCGCCGCCGTCGGCTGGGGCGCGGCGATGGCGCTGGCCGGGCTGTCCGGGAACGTCTGGCTGGTGCTGCTCGGGCTGGCCCTGGCCGGCGGCGCCGACGAGATCAGCGGGCTGGCCCGCTCGACCATGTGGAACCAGTCCATCCCGGACGCGGTCCGCGGCCGGATGGCCGGTGTCGAGCTGCTCAGTTACTCGGTCGGGCCGCAGCTCGGCCAGGTCCGGGCGGGCACCGTGGCCGGGCTGATCGGCGTGCGCGCCGCCGTCTGGACCGGCGGTGTCGCCTGCGTCGTCGCCGTCCTCGCGGTCGCCGCCGCGCTGCCGAGGCTGCTCGCCTACGACGACCGCACCGACCCGCACGCCGCCGCCGTCCGCGCCGAACACGAACAGGCAGAACACGAACAGGCCGAGCGGGAACGGACCGAGCAGCAGAGGGCGCTGCAGGAACGGGCGCTGTAGGAAGGCTCGCTGCAGCAGCGCGCGGCCGGACGGGAGCCGGAGAAGTCCACCGGGGCGGCTGCCACGCTGTGACAGACTGCCCGGCATGAGAACCGGGGGCTGGAAGCCGTGGGCGGCCGTGGGGATCGTCGTGGCCGCCGCCGTGGCCGGCACGCTCAACTGGGCGCTGTCACCGGGCGACCGGGCCGCGGACCGGGCCCCGGCCCCCCGCGCGGTCGGCGGCACGCTCGCCCCGCAGCCGCCGGACGTCGCCGCCCTGGCCGCCTCCCCCGAGGTCGCCGCCGCCGACCGGTCCCTGGCCGCCGAGATCGACCGGCGGCTGGCCGTGCTGCTCCCGGCGCTCTCCGGCGCCCAGCCGATCGGCGAGGGCGTGCAGGACGGCTGCGGCGTCGATCCCGGCCGGTCCGACGGCTCCGGGGTGCACTGGCCGGCCCCGAAGTGCCGCCGACAGGTGGTCAGGTACCTGGCGGTGAGCGGCGATCCACAGCAGGCCCGGTCGCGCTGGGACCAGGCGATGGCCGCCCAGGGCGCCCAGGGCACCGACTCCAACGCCTCGCCCCGGCCTGGCGAGGCGCTCTGGTACGGCTTCCCCCGCACCGACGGGGACCACGACCTGCTCGGGGTGAGCCTGGCCTTCGACGAGCGGAAGGACCCGATCGGCGCCCCGACCCCGGGCGCGGGCTTCCCCTGGAAGCTCGCGGCGCCGAACGCCACCACGAAGGCCTGGGCGGATCGGGAGTCCCGGCCCGCGCCGCCCGTGGACCAGGCCGCCGCCCAGGCCCTCGCGGGCGGGCGGCGCCTCGTCGTGCTGAGCGTGGACGAGGAGTACTTCACCGCCCCCGACCCGCACTGACCTCCCCACTGCGCGCCGCACGCCCTCCCGGCCGCACGCCCTGCCGGCTGCGGCCCGACGCCGACGCCGTCTACTCGGCCGTCCCGTCCTCGGGCTTGTCGCTCCACCGCGGGTCGTTGCGCCACTCCCGGTTGCGCTCGTCCGCGATCTGCAGCGCGTGGGCGGCCTCCTCGGGGCTGTCGTACGGCCCCAGGCGGTCCTTGGCCGGGCACTCCGGGCCCTCCTCGACCTTTCCGTGCTTGATGCAGTAGAACCACTCGCCGGGCTTCCCGGTCGGCTTGCGGTTGAATCCGAAGGGCATGGCGTACTCCCGTTCAGGCGGATGGGTCGATACCGATCATTCCCCGGCCCGGGTGGGTCCGCACACCGCCCGTCCCGGCCGGGCCCGGCGACTAGACTCGCGGCCATGGCTCTCGTACCCGGCATCCAGTCCCCCACCCGCAAGGTCCCGGCGCACATCGCGCGTCCCGAGTACGTCGGGCGGCCCGCCCCGACGCCGTACACCGGGCCCGAGGTGCAGACCGCCGAGACGATCGAGAAGATGCGGATCGCGGGCGGGATCGCCGCCCGGGCGATGGAGGAGGCGGCCAAGCTGATCGCCCCCGGTGTCACCACGGACGAGCTGGACGTCGTCGCCCACGAGTACATGTGCGACCACGGCGCCTACCCGTCCGACCTGGGTTACCGGGGCTTCCCCAAGTCGGTCTGCACCTCGATCAACGAGGTGATCTGCCACGGCATCCCGGACTCGACCGTGCTGCAGGACGGCGACATCGTCAACATCGACGCCACCGCGTACATCCACGGGGTGCACGGCGACCTCAACGCCACCTACCTGGTCGGCGACGTGGACGAGGAGTCCCGGCTGCTGGTCGAGCGCACCCGGGAATCCCTCAACCGGGCGATCAAGGCGGTCAAGCCGGGCCGTCAGATCAACGTCATCGGACGGGTCATCGAGTCCTACGCCAAGCGTTTCGACTACGGCGTGGTGCGGGACTTCACCGGACACGGCATCAACACGTCGTTCCACTCCGGCCTGATCATCCCGCACTACGACAGCGACCGGGCCACCGAGGTGATCAAGCCTGGTATGACCTTCACCATCGAGCCGATGCTGACCCTGGGCACCTACGACTACGAGATCTGGCCGGACGGCTGGACGGTCGTCACCAAGGACCTCAAGCGCACGGCCCAGTTCGAGCACACCCTGGTGGTCACCGCGGACGGCGCGGAGATCCTCACCCTTCCGTAGCGCGTCCGTAGCGCTTCCCTAGCGGGTGCCGGCGCGTGAGGGCCGGTCGTCAAACCCGCGCCTGCGGGGCGGGTTTGACGACCGGCCCTAGCCGATGAGCCACTGCTCCTCGGCGACGGCGCCCACCTCGGTGCAGGCGTCGGTCAGCACGTCCAGCACGCGCAGCGGGTCCGGCAGTGGCTGCTCGGGCCCGCGCAGCCACTGCACCCGGGAGCCGTCCGGCAGCGCGGCCGGTGGGAGCAGAGTGTACGAGCCGCGGCAGTGCCAGCGCAGGCCGGGGTGCTCGGACATGGTGTCCGGGGTGGAGTCGAGCGCGCTGGGCCACCACTCGTCCTCGTCCTGCGGGGTTCCGCGGGTGGCGGTGAAGAAGAGGTAGCGGTCCTCGCCGACCGCGGCGACCGGGCCCTCGACGCCCAGGGCGGTCAGCCGCTCCAGCGCCAGCCGTCCGGCCTCCGCCGGGACGTCCAGCACGTCGTGCACCCGGCCGGTGGCGGTGATGAAGTTGGCGTTCGGGTCGCGGGCGAGCCAGCGGGACAGCTGCTCGGGGTCGGTGGTGGCCTGGGTCTGCCAGGCGAAGGAGACCGGGTGCTGGGCCGGGGCCGGACAGGCCACCCGGTCGCAGGAACAGCGGTAGCCGGTCGGATGGGCGGCGGGCGCGAGCGGGAAACCGGCGCGCACCGCGCCGAGCAGCTGATCCAGCCCGGCGGCCGGGCCGTCCGCGCCCCCTGCCCTGGCCCGCTGACGATCACGCTTCTGCCACCAGGTCGTCCACCTGCCGCCGGCTTCCATCGGGCCCCTTCCGCGCAACTGCCGTGCCTGGTGCGACACAGCGTTCGACGTACACTCCGACGCAACGCACGATGCCCCCGCATGCTTCCCGGGGTGCTCGGCCCTGCCGTCCGCGCCCTGTCGACCGCGGCCCGGGGTCACCGGACGGCCGACGCCCGGGTCACGGTACGCAGTCACGGCAGCACGCTGTCCGCGCCGGATCGACCGGAGAGCGCGCGGATCCGCGCCGAGCCCGGCCCGTACGGGGCCCGCTGACCCGGGTGAACCCCGAGGGCGTACAGGCAAGGATAGGGGTGCTCGGACCCTCCGGATGACCGGGGGCGGTGCCTCTCCGGTCACACTCCCGCGCGCACCCCGGGCACACTCCCGGCACTCCGCCCTCACGAAGCCTCCCGCTCGCCCTCCCACCAGGGCGCCCCCGGTCACCCGACGGGCCCGGCCGGGCATCTCCGCGGAGGTGAGACCCTGGAGGGATGAAGAGCACGGACACCGCGTTCGTAGGCGGCCCCCTGGACGGGAAGGTCCTCCCGATCCCGCTGGGGCCGATGCTGGGCGTGCCCAAGAAGTACACCGTCCCGGTCCCCGCGCACGGAGACGTCCCCGCGCGCACACTGGTGTACGTCCGGGCGAAGCAGGTTCGGGGCCTGAGCTGGTTCTGGCGCTACGAGTACGACGAGGCGGCCTCCGCCAAGGCCTCCGGCTGACGGAGCCTCCGGCCGGCGGGCGCCCGCTCCCCCATCGCCTTCCCCGGGAGGTCGGCATGGCCAGGTCGGTACGGCACCCGCGAAGCAGCTCGCGCGCGGTCGCGCACCACAACCGGCAGGTCGCCGGGGTCACCGGGGTGCTGCTGCTGGCGGTGAGCCTCTACACGGTGACGATCGGGCCCAACGGCTGGCTCTGGTTCGGCTGGGCGGTGCTGCTGCTGGTCTGCGTGGCCCTGTTCCTGGTCCACCCCTGAGCAGCGGCACCGCCCGTCGCGCCGGTGCGTCTCCCCCCGCGCCGGTCAGTCATCCTCGGCGAGGATGAGGTACAGCTTCTTGCGGGCCTCGGTCAGCACGGCCAGGCCCTTGGCGCGCTGCGTCTCCGTCCCGGTCGCCATGACCTGCCGGATCGCCTGGTCGACCGCGGCGAGCGCCTGGCCGACCTCCTGGACGGCCTCCCAGTCGACCTCACGGCCGGCCTCCGCCCACGGCTCCGCCGGTCCGGCCTCGGCCTCGGCCCGGCCCGCCTCGGTGAGCGAGACCAGCCGCTTGCCGCCGACCTCCTCCGCGGTGATCAGGCCCTCCTCCTCCAGCAGCTGGAGGTTGGGGTAGATCGAACCCGGGCTGGGCCGCCAGGCCCCGCCGGTCCGTTCGGTGATCTCGGCGATCATCTCGTAGCCGTGCATCGGCCGCTCCTTGAGCAGCGCCAGCAGCGAGGCCCGCACGTCACCGCGCCGGGCCCGGCCGCCGCGCCGCCCGTGCGGGCCGCCCCGCCGGCCGCCGTGGCCACCGAAGCCGTGCCCGAACGGTCCGCCCATCGGCCGCCCGGGGCCACCGCCGCCGAACGGCGGACCGAACCCGCCGAACGCCTCCCGGCCCTCGAAGGCCTCCCCGGGCATCCCCCGGAGGTCCGGCCCCGGCCCGCGCCGGCGACCACCGCCGCGCGGACCCTCTCCACGAAATCGCATTCCTGAGCGCATGGCGCCCACCTCCTGGTTCTCCGAGACAGTCGAGTCACTGTCTCGATAGTTCGACGATATATCGGTGACTGTCGCTCGTCAACGGTTCACCGATATGTCGCCGACAGTCGTCCAGCAGTCGTACCGATGGTTCCCCCGGCGGCCCGCCCGGCCGCGCCCGACACGGCCGCCAGGCCCGGACTCCGCCACCACCCAGCCGCTACGGTGGCGGGCATGGCCGGAGAACGAGATCTTGCGACGCTGCTGCGCGGAATGCGCCCGCTGCTCAACCCGGGGCGGTACGTCTACTGCACGCTCCCCGCGAAGGTGCCCGCCGGCATGCGGCCGGTGGTGACCGTCGCCGAGCCCGAGGGGGTCACGGTGGTGGTCGCCCAGGAGGAGGCGGACGCCCTCGGGCTGCGCTACGACTACGTGGCGGCCTGGATCACCCTGCAGATCCACTCGGCGCTGGAGGCCGTCGGCCTGACCGCGGCCGTCGCCACGCGACTCGCCGAGGACGGGATCAGCTGCAACGTGGTGGCCGGCTTCCACCACGACCACCTGTTCGTCGCCGCCGACGACGCCGAACGCGCCGTCCGCGCCCTGGAGGAGCTCTCCGAACGCCAGGGCCCGTCCTCGGACTGAGCCCCGGGTCCGCCCCGACAGTCCCGCCGGGTGGCCGCCGCCGACCGGGCCTTCGACACTGGGAACAGCCGCCCCGCCGGGAGCGGCCCCACCGGAAGGAGACGGCCGCCATGGCCATCTGCGTCACCTGCGGCAACGACTACTGGCTGGCCTTCGAGATCAAGACGGTCACCGGCGACACCTACACCTTCGACAGCTTCGAGTGCGCGATGGAGAAGCTCGCGCCCCGCTGCGAGCAGTGCAACGTCCGCATCGTGGGTCACGGCGTCGAAGTGGCCGGGATGTTCTTCTGCTGCGCCAACTGCGCCCGGGTCAACGGCGGGCTCGGCGAGCAGATCCGCGACGCCGTCGGCGCGCATCCCGCGTAGTCGCGGGGAACAGCGTCGTCGCGGGGGGCGCATCCCGCGTGGCTGCGGCGCGCGCCCGCCCGGGGGCGGGGAAGGGGGCGGAAGAGTCGGCCTGTACGCCGGGTTCTGTCTCCCGGGTTGCTCGCGCGGCCCGGGGAGGCGGCCATCCATCTAGGGCTGCCGTTGCCGACAGCCTCGTGCGGTCCACCCGCGGACTCGGGCGAGCAGCCTTCAATCGTCCGCGCACGGTGCCCGAGGGCACCGATCTTGACCTTGCTCCAGGTGGGGTTTACCTAGCCGGCCGGGTCACCCCGGTCGCTGGTGGTCTCTTACACCACCGTTTCACCCTTACCCACCGCCGGAAGCGGTGGGCGGTCTGTTTTCTGTGGCACTGTCCCGCGGGTCACCCCGGGTGGGCGTTACCCACCACCCTGCTCTGTGGAGCCCGGACGTTCCTCGGCGGGTCTGGGACCCGTCGCGACCGCCCGGCCGGCTCTTCCGCCGTAGTGGTCATCGTAGCCGCTCGGGCGGCGCCTCCCGTACACCGGACCGCACCGCCGGCGGCTCGCTGCCGAGGCGGGCGGCGACCCGGGCGGCCGTCGCGCTCGCCCAGGCGCCGGTGGTGACCAGGCCCAGGACGAGGATCGCGCCGCCGAGGCCCACCAGGATCCACCAGCCGGTGTGGCTGGCCGGGGCGAAACCGCTCACGACCGGGCCGACCACCGCCGAGGTGACGACCGTACCGATCACCGCGACGCCCAGCGACTGGCCGATCTGACGGCTGGTCGAGGCGACCGCCGCCGCCACGCCCGCCTGGGCGCGCGGCATGCCGGAGACCGCGGCGTTGGTGATCGGCGCGTTCACCATGCCGAAGCCGAAGCCGAACAGCGCGTACGCGACCAGCAGCAGCGCCGGCGGGGAGTCGGCGGCGAGCCGGGTGAGCAGCAGGCCGCTCGCCGCGAGGCCGAGCCCGGCCGCGACCAGCGGCAGGCGCGGGCCCCGACTGCCCACGATCCGTCCGGACAGCGGCGCGCAGACCAGCATCATCCCGGCCATCGGCAGCGTCCACAGCCCGGCCTCGACCGGGTCGTAGTGCCGGACGACCTGAAGGTAGAGGGTGTTGAGGAAGAGGAAGCCGCCGAGGGCGGCGAAGGCGCAGACCGCGGTGACGGTCGCCCCGGTGAACGGCGCGCTGGCGAAGAACCGGGGGTCCACCAGCGGCTCGGCCACCCGCCGCTCCCACAGCGGGAACGCCACCAGCGCGGCCAGCGCGGCCGCGCCGAGCCCCAGGATCAGCGGGGAGGTCCAGCCGTTGCCCGGTCCCTCGATGATCACGGCGGTGCCGCAGCCGAGCAGCACGATCATCAGCAGCTGCCCCACCGGGTCCAGCCGGCGCGGGCGGGGCGAGCGGGACTCCGGGACGTAGCGGGCCGTCAGCGCGATGGCGAGCAGCGCGACCGGGACGTTGATCAGGAAGATCGACGGCCAGCCCGCGCCGTCCACCAGGAAGCCGCCGAGCAGCGGGCCGAGCGCCATCGAGATGCCGACCACCCCGCCCCAGACGCCGATCGCCCGGGCCCGCTCCCTGGGATCGGTGAAGGTGTTGGTGATGATCGACATCGCCACCGGGTTGAGCATCGAGCCGCCCACCGCCTGCAGCGCCCGGAAGGCCACCAGCCAGCCCAGGCTCGGCGCCAGGCTGCACAGCAGCGAGCCGAGCGCGAAGCACACCAGCCCGGTCTGGAAGACCCGGCGGCGGCCGAACCGGTCGGCCACCGAGCCGAACAGCATCAGCAGCGAGGCCAGCACCAGGGTGTAGGCGTCGATGATCCACTGCAGCCCGGAGGCCGGGGCGCGCAGGTCCCGCTGGATCGCGGGCAGCGCGATGTTCACCACGGTGTTGTCCAGGCCGACGATGAACAGGCTCAGGCAGCAGATCGCCAGGACGAGCAGGCGGCGGCGCCGACCGGGGCCGGGATCGGGGGCGGACGCGGGGGCGACGGCGGGGGGCTGGGCATCGAGCACGGACCGATCCTCCCACCGCGGGCCGGGGGCGGGGCGGCGGGACGGACCGTACGGGTGGCGGGCGGCCGGCGTGCGGGTGGCGGGCGGCGCGCCAGGGGCGGGCGCGGCGGCGGGGGGGCAGGCGGGCGCGGCGGCGCGGGGCAGGCGGGCGCGGCGGCGCGGAGCAGGCTGGGGGGCGGGCCCCGGTCACACCGCCGCGAAGCGGACGGTCCGGGTGGCCGGGTCGGCCTTCGTCAGCCGGACGTCGATCACCCGACCGAGCGGCAGCGGACCGGCCGCACCCCCGGTCGCGCCCGCCGCCGCACCGGCGCCCGGCGACTCGCAGCGCGCCCGGACGGCCGGATCGCGCAGCTGCACGGTGCCCGAGCCGGGCCTCTTCTCGTCCACGTCGACGACCACCGCGGAGAAGTCCTCACCCTCCCGGCCGGCCAGCAGCTCCGCCTCAACCAGGTCCACGCAGAGGCGTTCGACCTCGGCCGCGCGGCGGTCCCCGCCGGCCATCAGCTCCGGCACGGACGGCAGCGCCTCCCGCGCCCAGTCCGGCACGTCCTCCCCCGCCGCCACCGCCGCGCAGACCTCCAGTGCGAAGCGGTCGCCGAGCCGGCGCAGCGGCGCGGTGCAGTGCGCGTACGGGGCGGCGAGCGCGGCGTGGCCCGGCTCGGCGGGCGCGGGCAGGCCGCGGGACTCGTCGAAGGCGTGATAGCCGGCGCCGCGCAGCAGGCCCGTACAGGCGTTCAGGAAGGCGGCGTTCAGCGGCACGTCCGGGTCCAGCGAGCGGATCAGCTCCGGGTACGGGAGCGCCTGCGGCCAGTCCACGTCCAGTGCGGCGGCGATCCGGCGCAGCCGCTCGTACGCGGCGGCGGGCGCGGCGGGCAGGGTGCGCAGCAGGCCGACGCCCGCGTCCAGCATCAGCTCGGCCGCGGCCATGCCGGTGAGCAGCGAGATCTGGGCGTTCCAGCCGTCGGCCGGTCCGGGCGCGCGGTAGCCGAGGACGTAGCCGTGCAGGGTCTCCTCGACCTCCTGCTCGGGCACCGGCAGGCTGATCCCGCCCCGGGCGCGCTCCTGCTCCTCGCGCAGCCGTCCGACGGTGGCGAGCAGGGCGAGCTGTTCGTCGGCGCCGCCGAGCTCCACGGCGCGTTCGACGGCGGCGTAGTCCAGCCGGCGGTGCGAGCGGACCAGCGCGCGGCGCAGGTCGGCGAGGACGACGGCGCCGTCGGCGTCCAGGTCCAGCTGCCAGAGCAGGGCGGGCCGGGGCTCGCCCGGCAGCAGGCTGGCGGCGTCCTCGGAGATCCGGGTGGGGTGCAGCGGGACGCGGTGGTCCGGGAAGTAGAGGGTCTCGACCCGGCGGCGGGCCTCGGCGTCGATCGCGCCGCCCGGGCGGACGAAGGCGGCCACGTCCGCGATCGCGTAGTACACCCGGTAGCCGCCGCCGGCGCGGTGGGTGAGGTGCATGGCCTGGTCGAGGTCGCGGGAGCCGGGCGGGTCGACGGTGAACAGCGGCAGCTCGGTGGCGTCGTCCTCGGGCAGGCGGGGGCGCTCGGCCGCCTCCTCCGCCTCGGCGAGCACCGGCTCCGGCCACTCGGTGTGGATCTCCAGGCGGGAGCGGAGTTCGGTCAGCTCGGTGTTGATCCGGGCGGAGTCGGCGGCCTTGACGCGCAGTTTTCGGCGAGGCATGGAGGCAGCGTAGGGCGAATCAGGTGATTCCGGACGAAGGCTCAGCGTCCCAGCAGGGACTTCAGGTCCTTCGCCGCGAGCGCGACCGCGTCGTCGTACCCGCCGGTGGCCAGCCGCAGCATGAACGCCACGGCGTCGTCCGGGTGCGGGTCGGTGTACGGCTCGCCGTTGTAGTCCAGGAACAGCAGCATCGCCTCGAAGGCGGTGCGCTTGTTGCGGTCGACCAGGGGGTGGTTGCGGGCCAGGCTCTGCCCGAGTGCGGCCGCCTTGGACCAGAGGTCCGGGTAGGCGTCGTCGCCGAACACGCTCGCCTGCGGGCGGGCGATCGCCGAGAGCAGCCCACCGAGGTCGCGGATGTTCTCCGGGCCGCCGGCGAGGTAGGTGACGTCCTCCGGGTCCAGGTACTCGGTGAGGGTCGTCACAGGTCCTTCAGCCTCTCCAGCGTCTCCGCGTTGGCGGCGCGGATCCGGGCCACCATGGCCGCCCGGCGCTCGGCCCTGTCCGGCCGGGCCTGCTCGGTGAGCGCCTCGGGCACCTCGGACTGCCGGACCTCGAAGGCCAGCTCGGCGGTGTCCGCCCCGCCGGGCGCCTCCGTCACCCGCACCCGCCCGGCCATCACCGCCTGCGCCGTCGCCCGCAGCGCGAACTCCAGCGCCTGCCGGGTCTCCTCCGGCAGACCGGCGGGCAGTCGCACGGACAGGGACTCCTCCACGGCGTCACCGTCGTCGGGCACCAGGTCCAGGGGTCGCAGGGTCATCTCGATCACTCTCCTCGCTGCTCACGGTAGCGGCGGGTGGGGGATGTTCCCACCGGATTCTCGCCACCGCCCCGGGCCGCCGGCGCGGAGCGGTGCGAAGCGGGAGCAGCGCGGTGCGAAGCGGGAGAGGAGCGGTGCGAAGCGGGAGAGGAGCGGTGCGAAGCGGGAGCAGCGCGGTGCGGTTTGCGGCGGGCAGGGGTGCGGACGGCGGCCGGAGCGCCGTAACCTCCCGCCCCTCCGCGTGGCGTCGGGAGCCGGAGCGGTCGCAGTAGGGTGGCGGGGTCCGTCGCCACAAACTGTTGAGGAGTCCGCTGTGCTGGTGCTGTTGCCGCCCTCGGAGGGCAAGGCCGGGTCCGGGGACGGCGGGCCGGTGGCGCTGGACCGGCTGTCGCTGCCCGGACTGACGGCGGCGCGCGCGACGGTGCTGGACGCGCTGGTCGGCCTCTGCCGGGGTGACGAGGACACCGCCGCCGAGGTGCTGGGCCTGTCCCCCGGCCTGCGCGGCGAGATCGCCAAGAACGCCGGGCTGCCGACCGCCGGCGCCCGCCCGGCGGGCGAGGTCTACACCGGGGTGCTGTTCGACAACCTCGGCCTGGCCACCCTGGACCCCGCCGCGTACGACCGGGCCGAGCGTTCGCTGCTGGTCTTCTCCGGCCTCTGGGGCGCCGTGCGGATCTCCGACCGGATCCCGTCCTACCGCTGCTCGATGGGCGTGAAGCTCCCCGGCCCGGGGGCGCTCGGGGCGTACTGGCGGGGCGCGACGGCCGCCGTCCTCCCGGAGGTCGCGGACGGGCTGGTGCTGGACCTGCGCAGTTCCGCGTACGCGGCGGCCTGGAAGCCGGCCGGCGAGGTGGCCGCCCGGACCGCGACCGTCCGGGTGCTGCAGGAGCGCGGCGGCAAGCGCACCGTGGTCAGCCACTTCAACAAGGCCACCAAGGGCCGGCTCGTCCGGGACCTCCTGGTCGCCGGGGCCGAGCCGAAGACGCCCGGCGAGCTGATGGACGCGCTGCTGGACCTGGGCCACCGGGTGGAGCTCGCGGCCGAGGGCACCGCCCGCAAGCCGTGGCAGCTGGACGTGGTCGTCACCGAGGTGCACTGACGCCCCGGGGCGCGGGACCGCCCCGGGAGGCGGGACCGTCCCGGGAGGCGGGACCGCCCCGGGAGGCGGGTCAGCGCAGGTGCGAGGTGTCGTTGAGCAGCCGCAGCGAGGCGTTGCCGTCCGAGTAGTACTGGACGGCGCAGATCGAGGCGGCGCTCAGCTCCATCCGGTACATCGAGTCCGGCGGGGCGCCGAGTGCCAGCCGGACCAGCGTCTTGATCGGGCTGACGTGCGAGACCACCAGCACGGTCTTCCCCGCGTACCGGGCGATGATCTTGTCCCGGGCGACGCCGGCCCGGTGGGTGAGGGTGGTGAAGCTCTCGGCGCTGCCGGTCGGCTTGGCCTTGGCGGAGCCCAACCAGGCCGACAGGTCCTCCGGGTGGCGCTGCTGCACCTCGGCGAACGTCAGGCCCTCCCAGTCGCCGAAGTCGACCTCGCGCAGCCCGTCCTCGTACCGGACCTCCAGGCCCAGCCGGGCGGCGACGGTCTCGGCGGTCTGCCGGGTGCGGCGCATCGGGGAGGCCACCACCGCCTGGATGCTGCCGCGCGCGGCGAGGGCCTCGGCGGCCCGCTCGGCCTGCCAGCGGCCCTTGTCGGAGAGCTCCGGGTCACTGCCGCCGCTGCCCGAGAACCGCTTCTCCGGGGTGAGCGGGGTCTCGCCGTGGCGCAGCAGGACGAAGGTGGTCGGGGTGCCGAGGTCGGCGGGGGCGGCCCAGCCGGCCTTCGGGGCGGCGGTCTCCAGCGGCGGCTCGTCGGCGGCCGGGGCCTTCGGCCTGGGCTCCCACTGGCGCCCGGCCTTGCCCGCGTCCATCGCCTCGTTGGCCAGCCGGTCGGCGTCCTTGTTCCGCTCGCGCGGGATCCAGGTGTACGCGACGCGGCCGCGCGGGAAGACCGTCCGGGCCTCGGCGGCGAGCGGCTGCATGTCGGGGTGCTTGATCTTCCAGCGCCCGGACATCTGCTCGACGACGAGCTTGGAGTCCATCCGGACGTCCACCGAGGCGTCCGGGTCGAGCTCGCGGGCCGCCTTGAGGCCGGCGATCAGACCCCGGTACTCGGCCACGTTGTTGGTGGCGTGGCCGATGAACTCGGCGGCCTCCGCGACGATCTGCCCGGTGTCCCCGTCCCGGACCACCGCGCCGTAGCCGGCCGGCCCCGGGTTGCCCCGGGACCCGCCGTCCGCCTCGACGATGAAGCGCGCCGCCACCGGCTCAGACGCCCGAGTCCGCGGTGCGGACCAGGATCCGCGAGCAGTTCTCGCAGCGGACCACCTTGTCGGCCGGCTCGGCCTTGATGGCGTTCACCTCGGTGATCGAGAACTCGGTGCGGCAGCCCTCGCAGCGGCGCTGGTAGAGCCGGGCCGCGCCGACGCCGCCCTGGGTCTCGCGCAGCTTGGTGTAGACCTTCAGCAGGTCGGCCGGGATGACCGCGGCGACCGTCTCGCGGTCCCGCTTGACCTTGTCGGCCTCGCCGTCGATCTCGGCGAAGGCGGCGTCGCGGCGGCCCTCGGCCTCGTTGAGGACGACGGTGGAGTGCTCCAGGCGGGCGGACAGCTCCTCGACCCGGCTCTTGGCGCTCTCCTGGCGCTCCATGATCTCCAGCACGACGTCCTCCAGGTCGCCCTGGCGCTTGGCGAGCGAGCCGATCTCGTGCTGGAGGTTCTCCAGGTCCCTCGGCGAGGTGATCGCGCCGGAGTCCAGGCGCTGCTGGTTGCGGGCGGCACGGGCGCGGACCTGCTCGACGTCCTGCTCGGCCTTGGTCAGCTCGCGGGCGGTGTCGCCCTTCTGGGCCTCGGCGGCGACGACGAGGTCCTTGAGGGCGGTGTGGTCGGCGGTCGCCTTGTCGATCTCGGCGTGCTCGGGCAGCGTCCGGCGCCGGTGGGCCAGCTGGTCGAGCTTCGAGTCGATGGCCTGGAGGTCGAGCAGGCGGATCTGGTCGGCGGGCGCGGCGTTCAAGCGGGGAGCTCCTGTGAATCGGGTCAGGCGGTGAAGGACATGGGGGCGTGCGCGGTCCACGGGTCGGTGACCCGGTGGGAGACCTTGGTCTCCACGGTCCAGCCGTGCTTGTCGGCGGCGGACTGCAGGGCGCGCTCGGCCAGGCCGAGCCAGGGCCACTCGGTGGCCCAGTGGGCGGCGTCGACCAGCGCGACGGGCGCCGCCTCGGCGGCCTCGGAGGCCGGGTGGTGGCGCAGGTCGGCGGTCACGTAGGCGTCGACGCCGGCCGCCCGCACCTCGGCGAGGAAGCCGTCGCCCGAGCCGCCGCACACCGCGACCCGGCTGATCAGCCGGTTCGGGTCGCCCGCGACGCGGACGCCGGCGGCGGTGGCGGGCAGGCCCTCGGCGACCCGCGCGGCGAACGCGGACAGCGGCAGCGGCGGCTCCAGCAGGCCGATCCGGCCGGAGCCCCGGCGGCCCAGCGGGTCGGTCGGGTCCGGCACCAGCGGACCGGTCACCCGCAGGCCCACCGCCTCGGCGAGCGCGTCCGAGACGCCGGGGTCCGCGTGGTCGGCGTTGGTGTGCGCGACGTGCAGGGCGATGCCGTTGGTGATCAGCGTGTGCACCACCCGGCCCTTGAAGGTGGTGGCGGCGACGCTGGTGGTGCCGCGCAGGTAGAGGGGGTGGTGGGTGACCACGAGGTCGGCGCCCCACTCCACGGCCTCGTCGACGACCGCCTGGACGGGGTCGACGGCGAACAGCACGCGGTTGACCTCGGCCTGAGGGTCTCCGCAGACCAGGCCGACGGCGTCCCAGGACTCCGCCCACTGCGGCGGGTAGACCTCTTCGAGCGCGGTGATGACGTCGGACAGTTTCGGCACCTGTCGAGACTACCGTGCGCGCGGGGGCGATCGGGCCTCGGCCGTTCGGGTGCCGGGGCGGCGACAGGGCGGTCGCGGGGTGCCCCGGCGGCGGACGCGGGTGTCGGTGCAGGCGTCGGTGCAGGTGCCGGCGGGGCTCGGCCGGGCGCGGTGGGGAGGCCGCGCGGGTGTCGGCGTCGGATCGGCGCGGTGTTCGAACGGCTTGTGGAGGGCTTCGGACGCGGGTGCCGTCGGCGCACGGATGCGCGTCAACCTGCGACGGGGGGCGCCCGGACAGCCCCGCGCGGGCCGTGCGCACCCGCACGCCCGGCGCTCGCTGCACACACCAGGGCTCTCGTACGAATTCGAAACCGCCCCTGGATCACCCTTACGAGTGAAGTGACCGGCTGTGCGTTGAGCCGCCGGTTTTCTCGAAACTAACTTCAGTCCTGCGAACGGGAGTTGCCCCAGTCGCCCCGGCGGGCCTGCGGGGCGGGCACCCCGCCGGCGCGGGCCCCCTGGCCCCGCCGAGGCGTCGTCCTCACCGCCCCTGGAGGGGCAGCAACCGACGAAGGGATGTGGTGGCGAATGAGCGCGGGCACATCGCTGCGTGCTGCTGGGGGCCGGGGACCGGCGCGCCGCGAACCGGATGCAGGCGGTTCGTGGCCCGAGACGACGCGGGCGGCGCTGGCCGGCGCCGGAGGCCGGGGAGGCGACGGCGACTGGGACGTCACCGTCGGCGGCTTCTGGTGCACGGCCAGGCCGTCCGCGTCCTCTCCCCTGCCCGAGCAGGGGTGGAAGCTCCATGTCAGCGCGGCGTCGATGGCCGGCGAGGAGGTGCTCACGGCGGTCGTCCGGATACTCGCCGCGGACCCGTGCAGCTTCAAGTTCGCCGCCGCGCAGGAGCGGCTGAGCGAACTCAACTCCCGCAACAGCGACCGCGGTTCGGCGGGCAAGTTCATCACCGTCTACCCGGCGGACGACGCGCAGTTCCAGCGGCTGGCGGCCGAGCTCGACCGGGCCACCGCCGGGCTGCCGGGGCCGGTGGTGCTCTCCGACCGGCCGTACCGGCCCGGGAGCCGGGTGCACTACCGGTACGGCGCGTTCGCGCTGCCGGCGGAGCTCGGCAACGACGGGGAGTACCGGTCGGTGCTGCGCGGGCCCGGTGGGGAGCGGGCCGAGGACGTGCGCGGCGGGTCGTACCGGGCGCCGGGCTGGGTACGGGACCCACTGCGCAGCGAGGCGGCGACGCGGTCCGAAGCGGCGGCGCAGTCCCAAGCGGCGGCGCAGTCCGAAGCGGCGGCGCACTCCGAAGCTTCGGCGCGGTCAGAAGCGACTCCGCGGCCCGAGCCGGCGCCGCGCTCCGAAGCCGCCGGGCGCGGGAAGCGGAGGGGCGGCGTGCTGCTGGCCGGGCGGTACGCGGTGACCGCCGCCGTGCGGCACGGCGCCAAGGGCGGGGTGTTCCTCGGGCGGGAGGCGTCCAGCGGCGCCGAGGTCGTGGTCAAGCAGGCCCGGGCGCACATCGAGGTCGACCGCGCGGGCACCGACGCCCGCGACGCGCTGCGGCACGAGGCCGCGCTGCTCGACCGCCTGACCGGGCAGGGCCTGGCGCCGCGCGCCGTCGAGCTGATCGAACAGGACGACTCCGTCTTCCTGGTGCAGGAACGAATCGCCGGAGAGCCGCTGAGCAGCTGGGTCGCCGCCCGGCTGCGCCGCGACGGCAGCCCCGACGTCGACTGGGCCGAGGCCGGACCGGTCGCGCACGCCCTCCTCGACCTGGTCGAGCGGGTGCACGCCCAGGGCCTGGTGCTGCGCGACCTCTCCCCCGGCAACGTCATGGTCCGCCCGGACGGCACCCTGCGCCTGGTCGACCTCGAACTCGCCGCCGAGGCCGGCCGGACCGCCGGATCGGCCGGCACCCCCGGCTACCGCGCCCCCGAGCACGGACCCGGCCGCCTGGCCCCCGCCGGCAGGTGCGTCGCCGACCCGGCCGTCGACCTGTACGCCCTCGGCGGTCTGCTCTTCCTCCTGGCCACCGGCCACGACCCCCTCCTGCCGGAGGACCTCCCGCAGGCCCGCCCGGTCACCGAACGCCTCGGCCGCTGGCTCGTCCTCGCCGCGCGGACGGGAACCACCGCGCGCCGCCTGGCACCGGCCGTCCTCGGGCTGCGGGCCGACGATCCGGAGCAGCGGTGGGCGATCGCCCGGGTGCGGGAGGCACTGCGCGAGGGCGCGGCGCCGCGAGACTCCGACGCCGGCCGCGCCGCCCGGCCCGCCCTGGTCACGCCCCTGTGGCACGCGCCCGCCCGACCGGGCACCGGCCCGGCACGCGGCGACGCCGCCCGCCGCGACCACCTCCTGGGCGACGGTCCGCCGGGTGACCGCCTCGTGGGTGACCGCCTCCTCGGCGACGGCCTGCGGCACATCGCCGCGACCGCCACCCCGGAGCGACGGGACCGACTCTGGCCGGTGGTGCCCGCCGGCGAGCGGACCGATCCGTGCAACGTCCAGCACGGCGCCGCCGGGGTGCTGGCCGTCCTGGCACGGGCGGTCGCGGCCGACGGGCTGCCGGAGGCCGTCCGCACGGACGCCGCACGGACGGCCCGGACCGCGGCCGACTGGATCGAACGGCGCGTCGCCGCCGAGCCGGTGGTGCTGCCCGGGCTGCACTTCGGGCGCTCCGGGACGGCCTGGGCGCTGCTGGACGCCGCCCGGGTGCTGGGCGATGCCGCACTCGCCGACCGCGCCGCCGGGCTCGCCCACCGGATCGCGGTCGAATGGCCCAACCCCGACGTCTGCCACGGTGCGGCCGGCGCCGGATTCACCCGACTGCGCTTCGCCGCGGACGACTTCGGCGCTGCCGCCGTCGATGCGCCCGGCACCCACGCCCCCGACCCGGACACCGCCGGCTTCCTCGACCGGGCCGCCCGCGGCGCCCACGCACTGCTCGCCGCCGCCCGCCGCGAACCGCACGGGACGGTCTGGCCGGTACCGGCGGACTTCGACTCGGCGCTCGCCGGGATCACCCACCTCGGCTTCGCCCACGGCGTGGCGGGCGTGGGCGCCTTCCTCCTGGCCACCGCCGGGGCCACCGGCGACGGCGCCCTGCTCGCCGGCGCCGCCGAGGCCGGGCGCACGCTCGCCGCCACCGCCCGCTGGGGAGCGGGCCCGGACGGCGAGGACGGGCGGAGCGGCGGACGGGCTGCTGCCGACCGCGGGACCGCCTGGTGGCCGCAGAGCGCCGGCGACCCGGCGCACATCCGGCTCGCCCACTGGTGCAGCGGCTCCTCCGGCGCGGGCAGCTTCCTGCTGCGGCTCTGGCGCGCCACCGGCGACACCGAGGCGCTCGACCTGGCCCGCGCCGCCGGCCGCGCCGTACTCGCCGCCCGCTGGCACGGCGGGGCGAGCGCCTGCCACGGGCTGGCCGGCGACGGCGAGTACCTGCTGGACCTCGCCGAGGCCACCGGAGATCCCGAGTTCCGCACCGGTGCCGAGCAGGTGGCCACCCTCCTGGCCACCCGGGCAGCCCTGCGCGACGGCCTCCTGGTCCTCCCGGACGAGACCGGCACCGGCTGCGCCCCCGCCTACGGAACCGGCACGGCAGGCCCGTTGGCCTTCCTGCTGCGACTGCGGCACGGCGGCCCCCGGCTCTGGCTGGACCCGGCCCCGCCGGGACTCCCGCCCGGACTCCCGCCCGGTGGAAGCGGGGTGAGCGGAGCATGAACGTGGCCACCCGGACCGTGACCCAGGCGCTGCGCCGGCTGAGCTACGCCTTCGCCGCCGACGGCAGCCACGCCGCCTGCCTGGCCGCGTCCGCCGACAGCGGTTGGTACGTGGAGAGCTGGCGGCTGCCACAGGACGGCACCCCAGCCGCGCCGCTACCGCTGCCGCTGTCCGGCAACCGCTCGGAGAGCCTGCGCTCCCAGCTGGTCGCCCTGCCGGACGGCTCGGTGCTGGTCTGCCGGCACGACGGCGACCGACACGACCTGGTCCGCCTCCACTACGGCGAAACCACCACCGTGGAACAGCCGTTGGCCTCCCTCCGGATGGCCGGACTGCGCCTGCTGCCACTCCCCGTGCCACCCGAGGGCCTCGGCCCCCGGACCCCGGTGGCGGTCGCCCTCGGCACCGACACCCGCCCGGCGACCACCGCCTGGCTGGTGCGCGCGGACGGCAGCGCGCCCGAACCGGTGGCCCAGATCCCGGGGTTGCACGGCGGCGGCACCTGGCTGGACCGCACCGGTGCGCTGCTCGCCCTGGACCGGGTGAACGCGGGCCTGGTCCGCAGCGTGGTCCTCGACCTGCGCAGCGGCACCACCACCCCGCTGCTGGAGATCGGCGAGCGCAGCAACGACCGCCTGGTGCTGTTCGACCCGGACAGCCGGTTCGCGATGGTGCGCAGCGACGCCCCAGGCACCGACCGGCTCGGCTGGGGCGTCCTCGGCGGCGGCGAGCCGCTGCGGTTCCCCGAGTGCCTGCACGTCGCCGGCATGGTCCTGCGGCCGGTCGCCCTTCACCAGGCAGCGGACGGCCCCCGGGTCGCAGTGCAGATCGACCACGGCGCCGGGTCCGCGCTCGCCCTGTGGCGGCCGGCCACGGGGCGACTGGACCCGGTGCCGGTGCCGCCCGGGCGGCTCGGCGCGGTCGGGCACTGGGACGCGGCGGGGTTGCGGCTGCCGTACTCCTCGCCCGACCACCCGACGGCTCTGGCCACCCTGGACGTGGACGCGCTGCTGGCGCACGGCCCGGTGCCGAACGGCACCGGCCCGATGCCGCTGCCGCTGCAACTCGCGCCGCTGGCCTCGGGATTGCCCGGTCCGTGGCGGGACACCGTACTGCCCTGGCAGCCCGGCGAGGTGCGCCCCGTCCGGACCCCGCCGCCCGGCTGGCGACTGGACGGCAGCACCCCGCCCGGCGAGGGCGGCCGCTGGCAGCCCGCGCAGAGCCTCGAACTGGCGGGCCCGGCCGGCCCGTTGGAGGCCGTGGTGTACGGCGGCGACGCCTGGCTGAGCAGCCCGCACCTGGTGCTGGCGCTGCACGGCGGCCCGGCCGACGCCTGGCGGCTGGAGTTCGACCCGGCGCTGCAGCGGATGGCCGCCGAGGGCCTGGCGGTGGTCGCCCCCAACCAGCGCGGCTCCACGGGCTACGGCGTGGCGCACGCGCTGGCCATCCGGGGCGCCTGGGGCGGGCCCGACCTGGACGACGTGCTGTACCTGCTGGACGGCATCGCCGGCCAGCGGGCGGCACTCGGCCTGGAGCCGCCCGCCCTGTTCGGGGTCAGCTACGGCGCGTTCCTGGCGCTGCTGGCGGCCGCGCACGCACCGGCGGACCAGGTCGCCCGCTGCGCGGTGGTCGCCCCGTTCCTGTCCGGCGCCCGACTGCTGGCCGAAGCGGCGCCCCCCGTACGGGCGTTGACCACCCGGCTGGGCGGCGGCGAACCGATCGCCGACGCCCGCGGCCCGCGCGACGTGCTGCAGCTCGCACACCGGCTGAGCGCACCGCTGCTGGTGGTGCACGGCAACCGGGACGAGGTCGTCCCGGTCAGCCAATCCCGTTCGCTGCGGCACGAGTTGCTGCGGATCGGCCGGATCGAGGGCGAGGACTTCCGGTACGTCGAGGCGGCCGGCTCCGGGCACGAGGTGCTCGCCGAGGAGGGCGCCGCCGTGCTGCACGAGCTGCTGGCCGCGTTCCTGCGGACCGGCCGGCCGGGCTGAGCCGCCCCGCACCTCGCACCCCCGCACCCCACAGACTCCCGGGCCCGTCGAGGCCCGGGGCACACCCCCGGCACGGTGGATGGAGGCCGTCCGGGGGCGATACCCGACGCCCGCGTGCAGATCGCGGCGGGCGTGACCTCAAGGGGAGGAAACGAACATGGAGAACACGGTGGACTTCGAGACCGACCTCGCGGCTCTGCAGGACCTGCCGGAGACCGAGTCCGTCGAGCTGACCGGCCACGGCAACGGCTGCCAGTACACCTGTCTCATCCTGACCTGTCTGCTGTTCACGGTCAGCTGACCCGGCGGCTCGGCCGACCCTGATCGGGCGGTAGTCACCGGGTGCCGCTCCTGCCTGTCCGGACAGGCGGGGGCGGCACCCGCCCTCTTCCGGCCGGCCTCGCGCCTGCCTCCGGCGGGCTTGCCGCCGTTCCGACACGCCGTTCCGACATGCCGTCTCCGCCGCTCCGTTTCCGACACGCCGTCTCCGACTCTCCGACTCTCCGACGGGAGCCCCCGGTTGCCCCGCCGCCCCACCGGTTGGACCCTCGCCCTCGGCCTCGCCCTGCCGACCGGGGCCGCCGGCACGCTCGCGCTCCCCGCCGTACTCGCCGGCGCCGTCGACGCCGCCCTCGGCCGCCGCTCCGTACCCGGTGCCCTCCTGCTGCTCGCCCTCGTCCTGGGCACGGCCGCCGCCGCCGACGCGACCGCCGCGGCGGCCGGACCGGCCTGCTCCGCCGAGGTCACCGCCGCCCTGCGCGGCCGCCTCGTCCGCCACCTACTCGCCCTCGGCCCCGGCGGCCGGCTGCACGGCGGACCACCGCCCGGCGACCTCGCCGCCCGCCTGCTGGGCTCGGCCGGCGCCGCGGGCGGACGCCTGCCCGCCGTCCTCGGCGCCGCCACCGCGCTGCTCACCTCGGTCGGCGCGATCGTCGGACTCGGGGTGCTGTCACCGTGGCTGGCGCTCGCCTTCTTCGCGGGCGTGGTGCCCGGCGTGGTGCTGATCCGGCTCTTCCTGCGGCAGGCCGGGCCGGCGTTCGCCCGCTACCAGGAGGCCCAGGCCGTCCTCGCCGCCCGACTGAGCGACGCCCTCGGCGGGTTGCGCAGCATCCACGCCGCCGGAGCCCAACAGCGCGAGGCCACACGGGTGTTGGCGCCGCTTCCGGAGCTCTCGGCGGCCGGGCACGCGCTCTGGGCGGCCCAGCGACGCACCGCCTGGCAGGCGACCCTGCTGATCGCCCTGGTCGAGGTCTCGGTGCTCACCACCGCCGGCACCCTGCTCGCCGACGGCGCCCTCGCCCCCGGCGCGCTCGCCGCGGCGGCCGGCTGGGCGGCACTCGGCGCGGGACTGTTCGAGCAGGTCGAGGCGCTGGTCGGGGTCGCCCACGCGCGCGCCGGGCAGGCCCGGGTCGACGAGTTGCTGGCACTCGCGGCCGCCCCCTGCGGTGCGGGCGCGCTCCCGGCGGGCGGCCCCGGGCAGGTCGAACTGCGGGGCGTGGTGGTGCGCGACGGCGACCGGGTGCTGCTCGGGCCGCTCGACCTCACCGTCCCCGGCGGCCGCACGGTTGCCCTGGTCGGGCGCTCCGGCTCCGGCAAGTCGCTGCTGGCCGCGCTCCCCGGACGACTGCGCGACCCCGACGAGGGCACCGTCCTGATCGACGGCGTCCCGGTCGGCACCCTCGCGCCGACCGAACTGCGGCACGCGGTCGGCTACGCCTTCGCCCGGCCCGCGCTGGTCGGCCGCACCGTGCGCGACGCGCTGGCCGGCGCCGGCCCGACCGAGGCGGGGGCCGCCCGGGCGGACGGCTTCCTGCGGCGACTGCCGTCCGGCTGGGACACCCCGCTCGACGAACTCCGGCTCTCCGGAGGCGAGTTGCAGCGCCTCGGGCTCGCCCGGCTGCTGGCCCGGCCCGCCCGGGTGATCGTCCTGGACGACGCGACCTCGGGCCTCGACCTCGCCACCGAGTACGAGGTCACCGAAGCCCTCGACCGCGCCACCCGCGGCCGCACCCGGCTGGTGGTCGCCCATCGGGCCGCCGTCGCCGCCCGTGCCGACCTCGTCGCCTGGCTCGACGCCGGCCGCCTCCGCGCCCTGGCCCCGCACACCACCCTGCTCACCCACCCCGACTACCGCGCCACCCTCGCCGACACCGCCCTGCGGGCCGCTGCCGCCGGGTGACGGCCCGCGTGGGAAGTCGGCGGGGCCGACTTCCCACGTCGGATCGCCGTTCCCGCTCCGCGTTCGCGCCCGCCGGACCGTCCCTCTCACAGAAAGCCGGTTCAGCCGACCAGCCATGCAGCCCACCTCGCTCCCCTCCACAGGAAGTCGGCGACATCGACTTTCCACGCCGCGGGGCCCCGCCACCGCGCCGCACCGGCACCGCCGTGCGCACCGCCGTCCGTCCGGACGCACGGACAGCCCGGCGCCGAAGGCGCCCGCCCGCGCCCGCGCCGGAAGTCGGCGGGGCCGACGTTCCACGCCCGACGCCCCGCCCGGTTGGGGGCTGCTGTTCCGGCAACTGGCGGCCACCCGCGGGCCGCTGGTGCGGATGCTCGCGTGGTCCGGGGTGGAGGCCCTGCCGCCGCTGGTGTCCGGACTGTTCGTCTCGGCCGCCGTCGACCAGGGGTTCCTGGCCGGACGCCCCGGCGTCGGGCTCGCCTGGTCGGGCGGGTTCGGCGCCGCCATGGCCGTCCGGGCGTTCGCGACGCGGGCCGGGTTCCCGCACCTCGCCGCCGTGGTGGAGCCGCTGCGGGACGCCCTGGTCGAGCGGGTGGTCCGCCGGGCGCTCGCGCGCCCGACCGCGGATCCGGCCGACATCGCCCGGCTCACCGAACAGGTCGAATCCGCGCGGCAGTTGACCGCCACCCTGCTCCGCACCCTGCGCGGCGTCGGGGTCACCCTGGTCGCCGCACTGATCGGCCTGACGCTGCTCGCGCCCGCCGTACTGCCGCTGGTCCTGCTGCCGCTGGCCGTCTCCGGACTGCTCTTCGTCCGGCTGCTGCGCCCGATGGTGGCGCGGAGGCGGGCGGTGGTGCTGGCCGAGGAACGGCTCGCCGCCGAGGCCGGACGCGCGCTGCACGGGCTGCGCGACGTCCAGGCCACCGGCACCGGCAACGAGGTCGCCCGGGCACTGCTCGGAGCGGCCGACGCGAGCGCCGCCGCCTCCCGGGCACTCGGCCGGGCATCGGCACTGCGCGCGCTCGTCGTGGCGGTCGGCGGGCGGCTGCCGGTCCTCGCCGTCCTCGCGGCGGCCCCCTGGCTGCTCGCGCACCGGGCCCTCACCCCGGGCGAACTGCTCGGCGTCGCCACCTACGTGGTCCAGCAACTCGACCCGGCCGTCCGGACCCTCGCCGGTACGGTCGGCGGCTGGCTGCTCGACCTGGCCGTGGTCCTCGACCGCCTGGCCACGACGACGACCGCCGACCGGCCCCACGACGCCGCCCGCGCCACCGCGCAGCCCCTTTCGCCCAACCCCCGGGATGACACCGACGTCCGGTACACCGGCGTCCGGTGCACCGCCGCCACCTCCGACCGGGCCCCGAGCGGCGCGGCACCCGCAGCGCACCGCCGCACGGCAGCCGCGGACGCAGCCGGGCCGAGCCGGCCAGCCGCGGCCCGGACTCCCGAACCACCACCGGACAGGCCCGCGCCCGAGCATGACGCCACCACCCCGGGGCGTCCCCACCGGCCCGGGCCCGCGGGCAGTGCCCCCGACATCCGGCTGGCCGGCGTCCGCTTCGGGCACGGCGAGGGCGCGGTGCCGGTGCTGGACGGGATCGACGTCGCCGTCCGGGCCGGCGAGCACGTGGCGGTGGTCGGGCCCAGCGGGGCGGGCAAGTCGACGCTGGCGGCGCTGCTGGCCGGGGTGGCGGTGCCGACGGCCGGGTGGGTGGCGGTCGGCGGGGTGCGGCCGGAGCCGGGCGGGCCGGTGGCGCTGGTCCCGCAGGAGGCGTACGTGTTCCCGGGCTCGGTGCGGGAGAACCTGGCCTGGCTCGCTCCGGACGTCACCGACGACCGGCTGGCCGCGGCCGTGGCGCTGCTGGGCGCGGAGGGGCTGGTGGCGCGCCTCGGCGGGCCGGGCGCCGCGCTACTCGATCCGAGTGAACTCTCCGCAGGTGAACGCCAGTTGCTGGCGCTGGTGCGGGCGTACCTGTCGCCCGCCCCGGTCGTCGTGCTGGACGAGGCGACCTGCCACCTGGACCCGGTCGCGGAGGAGCGGGTCGAGCGGGCCTTCGCCGCCCGCCCGGGGACGCTGGTGGTCGTCGCACACCGCATCAGTTCCGCGTTGCGGGCGGACCGGGTGCTGCTGCTGGACGGCGGGCGCGGCCTGCTGGCCCGGCACGGCGATCTGCAGGTGCTGTCCCGGCTCTACCGCGAGCTGGTCGGTCACTGGCTCGGTTCGGCGCCCCGGACCAGCCCGGGGCTCGCGTCATGATCTCGATAGGATCTCGTCCGTTCCGGCCGTTATGGTGGCCGGGGCACGGGCCGCGATCACCGGCTACGGGCGCGTACCGAGCGCCCGATCGGGGCCCCGACCGTGCGCCAGCGGCGCCGGCCGGGCGCCGATGACCTGCACCCTCCGCACGGAAAAGACGATTTCTCATGTCCGACACCCTCACCGACACCACCGGACCCGCGGCCAACGGGACCGACGCCGACGAGAAGACGGCCGAGGACACCGCCGCGCACGGCCGCCACCGCGGCCGTTCCGCCGCAGACGACACCCCGGAGTCCGACCCGCACGGCCGCCACCGCGCGGCGGCGGCACAGGGCTGATCAACCCGCACCACGCGACAGGGCCCGCCGAGGGGAGCAGCGCTCCCCCTGGCGGGCCCTCGTCCGTGCGGGCGCCGAGGCGCCGGACCCTCAGCGCGTCAGGACGCGCCAGGACGCATCAGGACATCGGAACGCGGGGACGTCAGTCCATCGTCACGACGGTCCGCAGGGCCTCGCCGCTGCGCATCTGCGCGATCGCGTCGTTGACGTCCGCCAGGCCGACCCGGTGGGTGATCATGCCGTCGAGGTCGATCCGCCCGGCCCGCCAGAGGTCCACGACCAGCGCGATGGTGCGCCCGACGGTCGCGCCGCCGTACAGCGAGGGCAGCAGGCGCTTCTCGTTGAAGAACAGCTCGCCCATGGTGAACTGCGCCAGGTCGTCCTGGGCGCCCGCGCCGATGACGACCACCGCGCCGCCGCGCCGGGCGGCGTCGTAGCCGGCCCGGACGGTGGCCGCGCGGCCGACCGCTTCGAAGACGTAGTCGAAGCCGCCGCCGGGCAGCTTCTTCGCCACCGCCTTCAGGTCCTCGGGGGCGATCGCCTCGGTCGCGCCGAAGGCGAGGGCGCGCTCACGGCGGGAGGCGACCGGGTCGACGACGGTGATCCGGCCGGCGCCGCAGACCCGGGCGCCCTGCACGGTGGCGACGCCGACGCCGCCCGCCCCGATGACCGCGACGGACGCCCCGGGCTCGACCTCGGCGGTGTTCACCGCCGCGCCAATGCCCGTGGTCACCCCGCAGCCGATCAGCGCGGCGGCCTCGTACGGGAGGTCGGCGGGCACCTTGACGAGGGCGTTGGCGGAGACCACGACCTCGTCGGCGAAGGCGCCCGTGCCGTAGAAGCCGGAGGCGATGACGCCGCCCTCCTCGATGCGGAAGCCCGGGGCGCCGAGCCGGCGCAGGCTGGCGACGCAGAGGTGGCCGCGGTCCCGCACGCAGTGGTCGCAGCTGCCGCAGGGGGCCATCCAGCAGAGCACCACGCGGTCGCCGACGCGCAGCCCGGTCACGCCCTCGCCGACCTCGACGACGTCACCCGCGCCCTCGTGCCCGGGGACGAACGGCGCGGGCTGCGGCAGGACCCCGCTCATCGCGGAGAGGTCGGAGTGGCAGAGGCTGGCGGCGCGCATCCGGACCCGGACACTGCCTCTTCTGAAGCCGACCGCGGTCACGTCCTCGCGGACGTCGAGGGTGTCCTGGCCGGTCTTGTGCAGGACGGCTGCGCGCATGGTGCTGCTCCCTGTATGCATCGGATGACACGGAGTGGATCCTCGGACGGGGCGATTGTGGCATGACCTCCGCAACATCAGGAGGACGGGTTCCACAACAACGGTGCGGCAGAACTGTGGAAATTCGCAGGCGGCCCGGACCGGCCCCGGAGCGGACGGCCCGCCGACGCCGCCGGCGCTACCGTCGAGTAAGGTCCCAGCACGCCCGTCCCCTGATCCGACCCGAGGAGCACCGCATGTCCGACCTGCTGCAGAGCGCCCGCCCGGCGCCCGAGGTGCTGGCGGCGTTCGAGGCGGCCACCGGGTTCATGCCGGTGGACGAGGGGCTCGCGCTGTACGCGGCGGCGGTGGCCGCGGCCCGCGACACCGGCCTGCCCGTGCTGGAGATCGGCACCTACTGCGGACGCTCGGCGATCCTGCTGGCGGCCGCGGCCCGCGAGACCGGGACGCTCGCACTGACCGTGGACCACCACCGCGGCTCGGAGGAGCAGCAGCCCGGCTGGGAGTACCACGACCCGACCCTGGTCGACCCGGAGGTCGGCCTGATGGACACCCTGCCCCGGTTCCGCCGCACCCTGCACGCCGCCGGGCTGGAGGAGCACGTGGTGGCGCTGGTCGGCCGCTCGCCGCGGATCGCGGCGCTCTGGGGGCGCCCGCTGGGCCTGGTGTTCATCGACGGCGGGCACACCGACGAGCACGCGACCGGCGACTACGAGGGCTGGGTGCCGCACCTGGCGCCGGAGGGCCTGCTGGTGGTGCACGACGTCTTCCCGGACCCCGCGGACGGCGGCCAGGCCCCGTACCGGGTGTACCTGCGGGCGCTCGCCGAGGGCTTCGAGGAGGTCTCGGTGACCGGCTCGCTGCGCGTCCTGCGCCGCTACGCCCACTGACCCCGCGGGCCCTCCCCCGCCGCCCCGCAGGGCCCCCGCCGCCGCAGATCCCCCGAGCCGCCCCACGGCCCCGCGCCGATGCTCTAACGTCGTGCCGGGGCTGTCGGGCGGGGGTTCGAACGGTACGGTGGCCGCGCAGCACCAGGCAGAGCATCGGCGGACGGTGGGGGCCAGCAGCGACATGACGGACCAGCAGAACACCGCTCCGGCGGTCTGGGACCCGACCGCGCGCGGCGGCGCCGGCGGCTGGGTGCGCGGCCCGCAGCTCCCGGCCGGTGCCGAACCCGCTCCCGGAGCCCCGCAGGCCCCCGTCGGCCCGCAGTCCCCGGCCGCCCCGCAGGCCCCCGTCGACCCGCGCCTCGACCGGGTCGTCCCGCCCGCCGGGCCCGGCTCGGACGAGGACCACGGCCCGCCGCTGGGCGCCCGCCCGTACCTGGCGACCGCGCCCGGCTTCGACCCGCCGACCGCCCCGATCCCCCGCGCCGCCGCCCCGCAGCCGCCCGCCGCTCCCCCGGCTGCCTCGCCCTTCCCCGCCCACGCGACCGCGCAGCACCAGCCGCCGCCGGGCTACGGCTACCCCGGACCCCCGGCCGCCCCGCCGCAGCCCCCGTACGGCGCCCAGCCCGGCCACCCGGCCGGCCCTCCGCCCGACTATCCGACCGCCTACTCGTACGAGGACGAGCAGGGGGACCGCCCGACCAACCGCAAGGCCCCGCTGCTGATCGGCTTCGCGCTGCTCCTGGTGCTGGCGATCGGCGGCGGCCTGCTGTTCGCCGCCAGGGACGACGACAAGACCGGCCAGGCGTCGCCGGCCCCGGCCTCCGCCCCCGCGACCGGCGGCGGCACTCCGCAGCCCGTCCCCGCGCCCGCCGGCACGGACGCCGCGCCGAGCGGCGGCGCGAGCGCCCCGGCCTCGCCCACCGCCGCGCCGTCCCCGACCGCGACCGGCGCCGGGCCCAACGCCCAGTCCCAGGCGCAGGCGCTGGACGGCGTGCTCAGCGAGGGCGAGAACGCGAAGGCCCCGATCGGCAGCGCCGTCGCCAAGGTGAGCAGCTGCCCGTCGAAGGCCGACATCGCGAGCGCCGCCCAGACCTTCGACAACGGCGCCGCCCAGCGCACCGCGCTGCTGGCCAAGCTCGCCAACCTGAGCCTCACGGACGTGCCGGGCGGGGCGGACGCGCTGAACTCGCTGAAGTCGGCGTGGCAGTTGTCCGCCGAGATCGACAAGGCGTACGCGGCCTGGGCGCGCACCGTCGCCGCCCAGGGCTGCTCCGGCCGGGCCCCGACGACCCAGGACAAGAAGCACGCGGACGAGCTCAACCCGCAGGCCACGCAGGCGAAGTCGGATTTCATGAACAAGTGGAACCCGATCGCGAAGAGCTACGGCCTGACCCCGCTCACCCAGGACAGGATCTGACCCACCCGTGACCGGCACAGCCCCCCGACCGCCCCGCCGTTCCACCCTGCTGCGCGTCACCACGGTGGTGGCCGCGGCCGTTCCGCTCTGCACGGCGGGGTGGTTCGGCTGGCAGGCCCTCGACCACTCCGGCCCCGCGGGCGCCACGTCCGCCGCCTCCGCTCCCGCCGCCCCGGACACGGCGCAGGCCGCAGGCGCGCCGTCGGACGCCGCCGACGGCACGGCGCCGCTCACCCCGCCCGTCGCACCGGCGCCGACCTCCGGTGCCCCGGCGGCCGAGGCGCCCACCGCGGCCCCGAGCCAGCTGCCGACCCCGGCCGCACCGGCCCCGACCGCACCGGCGCAGAGCGCCGCCGCTACGGCCGGCGGCCTCGCCGGGAGGACCGTCCTCCTCGACCCCGGTCACAACCCCGGCAACGGCGCGCACTCCGCCGAGATCAACCGTCAGGTGGACATCGGCAACGCCCGCAAGGAGTGCGACACCACCGGGACCGAGACCAACGCCGGTTACACCGAGGCCGAGTACACCCTGGACGTCTCCCGCCGGGCCCGCGCCCTCCTGGCCGCCCGGGGCGCCACGGTGGTGCTGGTGCAGGACGGCGACCGCCCCTGGGGCCCGTGCATCGACGAGCGCGCCCGGGCCGGCGCCGACGCGCACGCCGACGTCGCGGTCTCGGTGCACGGGGACGGCGGCCCGGCGAGCGGCAGCGGGTTCCACGTGATCATGCCCGCGAAGGTGGTGGCCGGGAAGGCGGACAACTCCGCGATCGTCGAACCCTCGCACCGGCTCGGCCTGCTGCTGCGCGACCACTTCCACGCCGCGACCGGCGAGCCGTACGCGGACTACATCGCGAACCAGGGCCTGGACACCCGGTCCGACCTGGGCGGGCTCAACCTGTCCGGTGTCCCCAAGGTGTTCATCGAGTGCGGTAACATGCGCAACTCGACGGACGCGAAGCGGATGACGGACCCTCAGTGGCGCCAGCAGGCGGCCCAGGGGATCGCCGACGCGCTCACCGCGTTCCTGACGACTCAATAGAAGATCCGAAGGCCCAGTGGCGGAAGTTGAGCCGCGCAGCGCGGTGGACGGGGTTCCGTTCGGCCCGCGCGGTTTGCAACGACTTCGCCCCATTCCCGGTCCCGCCGTGCGCCGACAGGACGGTTGGGCCTAGGCTTCTGGTCCGTTCGGGAGTTTCGGCCGGTCAGCCCGACCGCACGAAGCACCGTCCACGACACGTCAACGAGGGGAACGTTAGTGAATCTGCGCGCTCTCACCAGGGGAGACGCCGCCGTCGCGGGCGCGGCCGTCCTGCTCTTCATCGCCTCCTTCCTGCCCTACTGGACCCTGGACTGCAGCGGCCGGTACTGCCCGCCCGACGCCTCGCAGAACGCGTGGAGCACCCAGCTGTTCCCCATCCTGCCCTCGATCTACCTGCTGGGCATCGCTGCCGCGGGGCTGATCCTGGCGCAGCGGTTCCAGGGTCAGAACGCAGCCAACCGCCAGGTGCTCGGTCTGCGCCTGGACCAGTGGGGCATCGCCTTCTCCGTCGCCGCGCTGTGGACCTCGATCTGGGCGCTGGGCGGCGGCGTGTCGGGCAACGGCGTCAGCCACGGCTTCGGCGCCTGGCTCGGCTTCATCTCGCTGATCGTGCTCGCCGGTGCGGCCGCGGCCGGCCCGCTGGTGCCCGCGCTGAAGGCCCCGCTGACCTCCGACCGCCCGGCCGTCCCCTACCAGGGCGGCTACCCGGTCCCCGGTCAGCCCGGCCACCCGGGTGCGCCCGGCCAGCCCGGCCAGCAGTACGGCTACCCGGCCCAGGGCCACGACCCGGCGTTCGGCACCCAGGGCGGCTACGGCTTCCCGGCCGCCGGCCAGCCGCAGCCCGGCCAGCCGCAGGACGCCGGCGTCCCGGCCCCGCAGCCGTCCCCGGTCGCGCAGCAGGCCGCCCCGGCTGCTGCGGACTTCCAGCCGTACTGGTTCGCCGTCCCGGCCCCGCGCCAGCTGGCCCCGAAGGACAACCCGGCCGGCGCCCCGATCGGCGAGGTCGTGCCCGGCACCTGGTACCTGGCCGTCGAGCAGCGCGGCACCGCGCTGGTCGCGCAGCTGGCGGACGGCACCCAGGGCGTGCTGACCGACACCACGGGCATCCAGCGCGGCTGACGTCCCGGACACACGGCGAAGGGGCGGGACCGGTTCTCCGGTCCCGCCCCTTCCTCGTATCCGCGCTTCCTCGTATCCGCGCTTCCTCGTATCCGCGCTTCCTCGTACCCGCGCTTCCCGGTTCCCGCGCCCGGGCCGCACCCGTTCCGGACGGGCGGGCGCCCATCCGGACGGGCGGGCGCTCAGCAGCAGTCCTGGACCACCAGCCCGGCGGGCAGCTGGTCCCCGCCGAAGACCGCGACCGTCGCCGGGTCCCCGCCGAGGGCGGCGACCGCGAGCAGCAGCGCTCCGGCCGTCCAGGTGGTGCGCTCCTCGGGCCAGATCGCGTCGTCCTCGAACACGTACCCGGTCCAGTACGAGCCGTCCTCGTGCCGCAGGTGCTTCTGGATCCAGCGCAGGATGTCCACCGCGCGGTCGGACTGTCCGATCGCCCAGAGCGCCAGGGCCAGCTCGGCGCTCTCGCCGCCGGTCACCCACGGGCGGTCGCTGACGCAGCGCACGCCGAGGCCGGGGACGACGAAGCGCTCCCAGTCCCGCTCGATCCGGGCCACCGCCGCGTCGCCGCGCAGGCCGGTGCCGAGCACCGGGTAGTACCAGTCCATCGAGTAGCGGTCCTTGTCCAGGAACCGCTCGGGGTGGTGGGCGATGGCGTGCCGCAGCCGGCCGGCCGCGAGCTCCCAGTCGGGCTGCGGCTCCTCCAGGTAGTCGGCGACGGCCAGGCCGCAGCGCAGCGCGTGCAGGATGCTGGACGAGCCGGTGAGCAGCGCCTCCTCGGTGGCGGCGCCGTCCTCGGCGACCCGCCAGGCGATCGGGCCGCCGGGCAGCCGCAGCGAGACGATGAAGTCCAGGGCGCGCCGGACGACGGGCCAGATCCACTCCAGGAAGGCGTCGTCGCCGGTGCTGAGGTGGTGGTGCCAGACCCCGACCGCCACGTAGGCGCAGAAGTTGCTCTCCTTGGCCCGGTCGGTGACGACGCCGTCGGTGTAGGCGGCGTACCAGGAGCCGTCCGGGTTCTGGTTGGCCGCGAGCCAGCGGTAGGCGGCCTCGGCGGCGGCGTGCTCGCCGGCGGTGTCGAGGGCCATCGCGGCCTCGGTGTGGTCCCAGGGGTCCAGGTGGTGGCCGGCGAACCAGGGTATGGCGCCGTCGGGGCGCTGCTCGGCGAGGATGCTCCGCACGGTGTCGGCGGCCTGCTCGGCGTCGAGCACGCCGTCGAGGAGCAGCACCTCGGGGACCGCGGCGGTCACGCCGCGCCGCCCGGGGCGCGGTTCGGCTTGGAGGCGTACGCGACGAAGCTCTTGCCGATGACCGGGTTGAGCGCCCGCTCGGCGGCCTTGGTGAGGGTGCTGATCACCGGGGTGCCGACGATGTCCCAGACCAGCAGCTGGTGGTAGGCCTTGACCGGTAGCGCCTTGTCGTTGTTCACGCCGACCGCGCACTTGATCCACCAGTACGGCGAGTGCAGCGCGTGCGCGTGGTGGGTGCCGTACGGTTCCAGGCCGGCGTCCTTGAGCTTGTCGAGCAGCTCGTCGCCCCGGTAGATCCGGATGTGGCCGCCCTCGACCTCGTGGTACTCGTCGGACAGCGCCCAGCAGATCTTCTCGGGCAGCCAGCGCGGCACGGTGACGGCGAGCAGGCCGCCCGGCTTGAGGACGCGGAACATCTCGTTGAGCACGCCCTTGTCGTCGGGGATGTGCTCCATCACCTCGGAGATGATGATCTTGTCGAAGTACTCGTCCTCGAACGGCAGGGCCAGCGCGTTGCCCTCCATCGCGACCGCCGACGCGCCCTCGGGGGCCTCACCGGCCTGCTCCATCGCCGCGAACCACTTCTTGACCTCGGCGATCTCCTCGGTGTTCTGGTCGAGGGCGATCACGTTGGCGCCGCGGCGGTAGCACTCGAACGCGTGCCGGCCCCCGCCGCAGCCCAGGTCGAGCACCCGGTCGCCGGGGGCGAGCGGGAAGCGCGAGAAATCGACGGTCAGCACTGCAGGACTCCCATTCCTATTGCTACCAAGCGTCCTTGACGCTTCGTCACGCTTCGTCGGGCGGCGCGCGCCCCGGGGCGGCGCTCCGCGTCGGCACACCCGGCCGGGCTGCTGACCCGACCCCGGCGGCTAGGCCACGTACCGCCAGCCCGGCCCGGAACGGGCCCGGGCGCCGACGCCGGTGGCGATCGCCGCGCGGTAGGCCTCGGCGGTCAGCTCGGCGGCCCGCTCCCAGGTGAACCGGGCCAGCACCCGCTCCCGGCCCGCCGCGCCGAGCGCGGCGCGCAGCTGCGGGTCGTCCAGCAGCCGGCCGAGCGCCGCGGCCAGCGCGTCCGCCTCGCCCGGCGGCACGGCCAGGCAGGTCTCCCCGTCCGGTCCGGCGACCTCGGGGATCGCCCCGCCGGTGGTGGCGACCAGCGGGGTGCCGGTGGCCATCGCCTCGGCGGCCGGCAGCGAGAAGCCCTCGTACAGCGACGGGACGCAGGCCACCTCGGCCGAGCGGTACAGGTCGACCAGTTCCTGGTCGGTCAGGCCGCTGCGGAACTCGATGTGCCCGGCCAGCCCGAAGCGGCGCACCGCCTCGGCCACCGGCCCGTCCTCCTTCTGCGGCTTGCCGACCACCACCAGGTGGGCGTCCCGCTCGGTACGGACCTTGGCCAGCGCCTCGACCAGGAAGACCAGGCCCTTCAGCGGGACGTCGGCGCTGGAGGTGGTGACGATCCGTCCGGGCACCCGCTCGACCGCGTCCGAGGGCGACCAGAGCCGGGTGTCGGCGCCGATCGGCACCACCGAGATCGCGCCGGGCGCGGCGCCCAGGTGCTCGGCGATCTCGCGCTGCGAGGTGCCGGAGACGGTGATCACGTGGTCCAGGCGGGCGGCGACCCGACGCTGCATCCGGGTGAAGGCGTACCAGCGGCGCAGCGAGAGGCGCTTGAGCCGGGTGGTGGCCGCGTCCAGCTCCAACTGCCGGTCCACGGTGATCGGGTGGTGGATCGTGGTGACCAGCGGGAAGCCGTGCCGGGCCAGGCCCAGCAGGCCGTAGCCGAGGGTCTGGTTGTCGTGCACCACGTCGTAGCGGCCCTTGTGGGCGGCCAGGTGGCGGCGGGCGCGCAGCGAGAAGGTCAGCGGCTCGGGGAAGCCGCCGGTGCGCATGGTGGCGAACTCCAGCGCGTCCACCGGGCCGCGGAACTCGCCGCGGGCCGGGGTGCGGAAGGGGTCGTCGGCCCGGTAGAGGTCCAGGCTGGGCAGCTCGACCAGGCGCACCGAACCGGGGCCCTCGACCTCGTCCAGCACCGGGTAGGGCTGGGCGCCGATCACGTCCACGTGGTGGCCGAGCCTGGCCAGCTCACGGGAGAGGTGCCGTACGTACACGCCCTGACCGCCGCAGAAGGGGTCCCCGCGGTACGACAGCAGGGCAATCCGCAGCGGCTGCGCGGTCATCCTGGGCCCTCATCTCTAGCTGCTATCTGTGCTGCCGGTCGCTAAAGTAGATCAGGTTTCAGTGGATGTGGAACTCGTCATCGACCACGTGAACAATGAGAGACCTCGAAGATACCGGCCCGTAGCTTTTCCTCAGGTGTCAGGGCTGGTGATTCCCGCCACGCCGACCCTGCCGACCATGTGAGCACACCGCCACTCTCGCCTGCCCGGGAGCACCTTTGCCGCCGTCGACCGAGCCCCTGACCCCGACCCCCGTCACGCCCCGGCCCGGCGAGCCGCCGCTGACCACGCGGCAGGCCGAGCGCCGGCGTCGGATCCTGCGGGCCGCCACCGCGCTGGCCGCCCGGGGCGGGTACGAGGCGGTGCAGATGCGGGAGGTCGCGGAGAGCGCCCAGGTCGCGCTCGGCACGCTGTACCGGTACTTCCCGTCCAAGGTCCACCTGCTGGTCGCGGTGATGCTGGAACAGCTGCAGGGCCTGCACGAACACATCCGGCGCCACCCGCCGACCGACGCGGAACCGGCCCTGCGGGTCGCCGACACCCTCACCCGGGCCTTCCACGCGCTGCAGCGCGAGCCGCTGCTGGCCGAGGCGATGGTCCGGGCGCTGTCCTTCGCGGACCGCTCGGTCGGCGCCGAGGTGGACCAGGTCAGCGTGGCCACCGGGCAGCTCATCCTGGACGCGATCGGCCAGTCCGGCCCGCCCAGCGAGAGCCAGCGCGCCGCGGTGCGGGTGATCGAGCACACCTGGCACTCGGCGCTCGTCGCCTGGCTCTCCGGGCGCGCCTCGATCGCCGAGGTCCGGGCCGACCTGCGCACGGCGGCGCGGCTGCTCACCCTGCCGTGACCGCGGCGGGGCACCGCGGACCGTCGCCCCGGCGACGCCGGAGAGCCCTCCCACTGGAACCTGTTCCTGCTGCGGCGCGGTGGTCCGCCCGCTCCGGCGGTTAGAGTCGACGGGCACCACAACTCCATCCCGCTCCTCCCCCGGGGGAAGCCGGTGGGAATCCGGCACTGACCCCGCAACCGTGAGCCCGGCCCTTCTGGTTGCCGGACGAGTCGGAGCACCCGGGGCGGGGCGAGCGGCCGGTCCGGACGCACGCGCCCGGAACCGTCGAGGACTACGGAACGGCCCGCCCGGGCCACCACCGCTCACCGAAAGGCACCACCGCACCATGCTGACCGCCGCCCGCCTGGGCGCCGCCGCCCTGTCCGCCGCGCTGCTCGCCGGCGTCGCCGCCGGACCGGCCCTGGCCGACAGCCCCTCGCCGACCCCGGCCGCCGCCCCCGACGGCCTGTACGGGAAGAGCGACCCGACGTACGACGGCGTGTGGCGGCAGTCGCTGGCGCTCACCGCGCTCTCCGCGGCCAAGGTCACCCCCGCCGACTCGGCGGTCGGCTGGCTCACCGGCCAGCAGTGCGAGGACGGCGGCTGGCCCTCCTACCGGGCGGCCGGCACGGCCTGCGACCCCAAGACCGAGGACAGCAACGCCACCGCCGTCGCCATCCAGGCCCTGGTCGCCCTCGGCGGGCACCAGCCGGCCGTCGACAAGGGCGTCGCCTGGCTCAAGGCCAACCAGAACGCCGACGGCAGCTGGGCCTACAACCCGGGCAGCCCGGGCGACGCCAACTCCACCGGGCTCGCCGTCAACGCGCTGTTCGCCGCCCGGACCGACCCGGCGAGCGTCGCCAAGGCCGGGCCCGGCGGTGCCGGCAAGAACGCCTTCGACGGCCTCGCCCGCTTCCAGCTCGGCTGCTCCGCCCCCGCCGACCAGCGCGGGGCCTTCGCCTACCAGCCGGACCCCGCCACCGGCGCCCTCGCCCCCAACGCCCTGGCCGGCGGCCAGGCCGCGCTCGCCGCCGCGGGCGGACACCTGCCGGTCGCCAACTCGGTCCGCGCCGACGCCGAGCCGAAGCCCCTCGCCTGCGCCGACGGCTCCGCACCCACCACCGTCCCGCACGCCGAAGCGGGCGAGGCCGTCGGCGCCTACCTCGCCGCCCAGCTCACGAGCGGCGGCAACCACCTCACCCTCACCACCCCGGGCGCCGCCCCGAGCCCCGACTACACCGCCACCGCCTGGGCCACCCTCTCCCTCATCCAGAGCGGCCACCCCGACCAGGCCACCGACGCCGCCGACTGGCTCGACGCGCAGGAGGCCACCTGGACCAAGAACGGCACCGACGCCGCCGCCACCGCCACCCTCCTGCTGGTCGCCCAGGCCGACCACCGCCCCACCGCCGACCTCACCGGCAAGCTGACCGCGCTCGGCCCCGCCCCCAAGGCCACCGCCCCCGCCACGGACGAGGCCACCCCGGCGAAGAAGGAGAACGACGGCATCGGCCAGTACTGGCTCATCGGCATCGGCCTCCTCGTCGGCATCGGCGGCGGCCTCCTGCTCAGCCTCCAGCGCAAGCGCAACCCGAACCTCTGATGCCCCCGACCCGCCACCCCCGGCCCGCCCGGCCCGGAGCGGCCGCCACCGGCGGCGCCACCCCGCGTCGCGGGCGGGCGCGCGGGCGCCTCGCCGTGCTGCTCCTGCCGCTGCTCGGGGCGCTCCTGGTGCTCGCCGGCGCGGCGCCCGCCGAGGCGGCCGGGTACCGGTACTGGTCGTTCTGGCGCGGCGCCGACGGCGGGTGGGCCTACCAGCAGCAGGGCCCGGCGATCGCGGTGCCGCCCGACGGAGCCGTGGACGGGTGGCGGTTCGCGGTGAGTCCGGACGGCGGGCAGGACGCCGCCAGGCCGCGGACGGCCGGGAGCTTCGCGGACATCTGTGCGCAGACCCCCGCGCAGGACGGCCGCAAGCGGGTGGCCGTCGTCCTGGACTTCGGGACCGCCGACGACGCCGGACCGGCCGCCGGGGCGGTGCCCGAGCCGCGGACGGCGTGCGCCGTCGTCGCCCCGCGCGCCACCTCGGCCGAGGTGCTGGCCGCCGTCGCGCCGCCGCTGCGGTACGACACCAACGGGCTGCTGTGCGCCATCGCCGGGTACCCGACGGCGGGCTGCGCCGACCAGGTCGGCGCCGCGGGCGCGGCCGCACCGGCCGCCGGCGGCACCTCCCCCGCCCACGGCGGCGGCCCGGACATCGGGCTGATCGCCGGTGGCGCACTGGTCGCCGTCCTCGCCGGCGGCGCCGTCCTGCAGGCCCGCCGCCGCCGCAACCCGTGAACCCCGCCCAGGCCGCACCCGATCCAGGAACGTCTCCGTGAGCAGCACCGCCCGCAGCACCCGGCCGCCCACCGGCCCCCGCCAACTGCACCCCGGCGCCTGGTGGTTGTGGGCACTCGGGCTGGGCGCGGCGGCCACCCGCACCACCAACCCGGCGATCCTGCTGCTGCTCTGCGCCGTCGCCGGGTACGTGGTGGCGGCCCGGCGCGGCGACGCGCCCTGGTCACGGTCGTACGGGGCGTTCCTGCGGCTGGGCCTGCTGGTGCTCGGCATCCGGCTGGTGTTCGCCGTCTTCCTGGGCTCGCCGATCCCCGGCACCCACGTGCTGTTCACGCTGCCCGAAGTGCCGCTGCCCGTCTGGGCGCAGGGCGTGCGGATCGGCGGCCGGGTGACCGTCGAGGGCCTGCTCGCCGCGCTGTACGACGGGCTGCGCCTGGCCACCCTGCTGGTCTGCGTGGGCGCCGCCAACTCCCTGGCCAGCCCGGCCCGGCTGCTGCGCACCCTGCCCGGCGCGCTGTACGAGGCGGGCGTGGCGGTGGTGGTGGCGATGACCTTCGCGCCGAACCTGGTCGCGGACGTCCGCCGGCTGCGCGCCGCACGACGGCTGCGCGGCCGTACGGACAAGGGCGTCGCCGCCGTGCTCAGCGTCGGACTGCCCGTGCTGGAGGGCGCGTTGGAGCGGTCCGTCGCCCTGGCCGCCGCGATGGACACCCGGGGCTTCGGCCGCACCGCCGACGTCCCGCGCCGGCTCGCCCGGGCGACGGCGGCGCTCACCCTGACCGGACTGCTCGGCGTCTGCCTGGCCGCGTACGGGCTGCTGACCGCCGGCGGCGCCGGCTGGGCGCTGCCCGTGCTGGCGCTCGGCACCGCCGCCGCCTTCGCCGGACTGCTGCTCGGCAGCCGACGGTCCGTCAGAACCCGCTACCGGCCCGACCCCTGGGCGCTGCCCGAGTGGCTGACCGCCGGCTCCGGCGCCGCCGTCGCGGCCCTCACCGCCTACCTGGCCACCCGGGACCCGGCCGCCTTCGCCCCCACCGTCGTCCCGCCGACCGTCCCCGCGCTGCCGCTGGCCGCCGTCCTGACCGTGCTGCTCGGCCTGGTACCGGCGTTCGCCGCCCCGACCCCGCCCCGGAGGGCATCGTGATCACCTTCGAGCAGGTCTCCGTCCGGTACGAGGAGTCCGCCGCCGCCGTCCTGGAAGGCGTCGACCTCACCGTCCCCGAGGGCGAACTCTGCCTGCTGGTGGGCCCGTCGGGCTCCGGCAAGTCGACCCTGCTGGGGACGGTCAGCGGCCTGGTCCCGCACTTCACCGGCGGTGTGCTGCACGGCCGGGTCACCGTCGGCGGCCGGGACACCCGCGAGCACCGGCCGCGCGAACTCGCCGACCTCGTCGGCACGGTGGGGCAGGACCCTGCGGCGCACTTCGTCGCCGACACCGTGGAGGACGAACTCGCCTACGGCATGGAGTCGCTGGGCCTGCCCGCCGACGTGATGCGCCGCCGGGTCGAGGAGACCCTCGACCTGCTCGGCCTCGCCGACCTGCGCGACCGCGCGCTCGGCTCCCTCTCCGGCGGCCAGCAGCAGCGCGTCGCGATCGGCTCGGTGCTCACCGTGCACCCCCGGGTGCTGGTCCTGGACGAGCCGACCTCGGCGCTCGACCCCGGCGCGGCCGAGGAGGTGCTGGCCGTCCTGCAGCGGCTGGTGCACGACCTCGGCACCACCGTGCTGATGGCCGAGCACCGGCTGGAGCGGGTCGTCCAGTACGCCGACCAGGTGCTGCTGCTGACCCCGGGCGCGCCCCCGGTGCTGGGCGAACCGGCCGAGGTGATGGCGCACTCGCCGGTGCACCCGCCCGTCGTCGGCCTCGGCCGGCTCGCGGGCTGGCGGCCGCTGCCGCTGTCGGTGCGCGACGCGCGGCGCAAGGCGGCGGCGCTGCGCGCCGAGCTGGACGGCCGCGCACCCGCCGGCGTGCCGGGCCCCGCCGGCGAGCCCGTCGCCGTCGGCCTGCCCACCCCCGCCGGTGAGCCCGTCGCCGTCGCCGGGCCCGTCGCCGTCGCCGACCGCCTCGCCGTCCGGCGCGGCCCCGTCCAGGCGCTGCGCGGGGTCGACCTGGCCCTGCGGCCCGGCGAGATCACCGCCCTGATGGGCCGCAACGGCGCCGGCAAGTCCACCCTGCTGGGCAGCCTGGTCGGCCTGCACGCCCCCGCCTCCGGCAAGGTCGAGGTCGGCGGCCGCGCCCCGCACCGCACCCGCCCCGCCGAACTGATCCGCAAGGTCGGCCTCGTCCCGCAGGACCCGCGCGACCTGCTGTACGGCGAGTCGGTCGCCGCCGAGTGCGCGGCGGCGGACACCGACGCCGGCGCCGCCACGGGCACCTGCCGCGCCCTGGTGGAGCGCCTCCTGCCCGGCATCGCCGACACCGCCCACCCGCGCGACCTCTCCGAAGGCCAGCGGCTCACCCTCGCACTCGCCGTCGTGCTCACCGCCCGGCCCCCGCTGCTGCTGCTCGACGAGCCGACCCGCGGCCTGGACTACGCCGCCAAGGCCCGGCTGGTGGAGATCCTGCGCGACCTCGCCACCGAGGGGCACGCCGTGCTGCTGGCCACGCACGACGTCGAGCTGGCCGCCGAACTCGCGCACCGCACGGTGATCCTCGCCGAGGGCGAGATCGTCGCGGACGGGCCGACGGCGGAGGTCGTGGTCTCCTCCCCCGCCTTCGCCCCGCAGGTCGCCAAGGTGCTCGCGCCGGGGCCGTGGCTCACCGTGCGGCAGGTCGCGGAGGCGCTCGGCGCATGAACCGTCCCGTCCCCCTCGGTCGCCGGTCGGTCGCGGTCCTCGCCCTGACCTCGCTGGTCGGCGTCGCCGCCTTCGGCTGGCCGCTGCTCGCCTCCACCAAGTCCGCGCTGGTCGGCCACTCCACCGACGCGCCCTGGCTGTTCGCCCTCCTCCTCCCGCTCCTGCTCGCCGTCGTCGTCGCACAGATCTCCGAAGGCCGGTCGGCGGGCGGCGGCGCCCCCGGGCTGGACGCCAAGTCCGTGGCACTGCTGGGCGTCCTCGCCGCGACGGGCGCGGCGCTGCGCCCGCTCGGCGCGGGCACGGCGGGCCTGGAACCGATGTTCTTCCTGATGGTGCTGTCCGGACGGGTGCTCGGGCCCGGATTCGGCTTCGTCCTCGGCTCGTTGTCGATGTTCGCCTCCGCCCTGCTCACCGGCGGGGTCGGCCCCTGGCTGCCGTTCCAGATGCTGGCGATGGGCTGGGTCTGCCTCGGCGCCGGGCTGCTGCCGGGGGCCTCCCGGTTGCGCGGGCGCCGCGAACTCCTGCTGCTGGCGGGGTACGGCGCGGTGTCGGCCGTGGCGTACGGCACCGTCATGAACCTGCAGGGCTGGCCGTACATCGGCGGGCTGGCGGGCTCCATCTCCTTCGTCCCGGGCGACCCGGTGAGCGCCAACCTGGTCCGCTTCGCCGCCTACTGCCTGACCACGTCGCTGGGTTGGGACCTCCCGCGGGCCGCGCTGACCGTCGTCCTGTGCCTCACCCTCGGCACGCCCGTGCTGCGCGCCATGCGCCGCGCCACCCGCCGGGCCGCCTTCGACGCACCCGTCGCCTTCCGGCCGCCGGAAGGGTGAACCGCCTTTCCCCGCGCGCGCCGTACACCTCCGCCGCACCGGTTCGTCCACGATCATCACCACCGTGATCCGAACCCTCACCCGCACGGCGACCGTGGCCGCACTCTCCCTCACCCTCGCCACGGCCCTCGCCTCCCCCGCCGCCGCCGTCACCTTCATCGGCCGCGACGTCCCCACCACCGCCACCATCGCGCCCGGCCGCACGGGCGCCGTCCCGTGGACGTACCAGAACACCGGCGGCGCCGGCCTGCTCCCGCCCTCCGGCATGACCGCCGTCTTCACCGCCCCGGGCAACACCACCTTCCCCGCGCAGTCCACCGTCCCGACCGAGTACAGCAGCGACGGCACGACCTGGGGCCCCAACAACGTCGGCCTGCGGGGATGCGCCCTCGGCAACGGCAACCGGACCCTCACCTGCGAGGGCTACGGCCGCAACGGCGGCAACAGCGGCTGGCCGGCCAACGGCTACTTCCGCTTCTCCCCGCAGGTCACCGTCGACCCGTACGCCCCGGCCGGCACCACCCTCCCGCGCGGCAACGGCTCGTTCCGCTACACCAACCCGGGGAGCAGCACCGAGTACACCATCACGGACGGCACCCTCAACGTCGCCACCCCGCCCCGGACGTCGACCGCCAAGTGCCTGGACGTCGGCGGCACCCGCTTCAACGCCGACAACGTCCGGGTCTGGGACTGCCTGGAGAACACCAACCAGCGCTTCGTCCTGGACGACGGGAGGGTGAAGGTCGCCGACACCGTCGGCACGGCGCAGGAGATGTGCCTCGACGCCGACTACACCGGCACCAACGGCGACGTCGTCCGCATCTGGGCCTGCGAGAACTCCCAGGCCGCACGCGCCAACCAGACCTGGCTGCTGCGCCGCGGCGCGCTCGTCCTGCAGCGGACCGCCGGCAGCGGCGAGGAGATGTGCGTGGACGTCGGCTCGTACCGCACCAACGGCGACACCGTGTTCCTCTACGGCTGCGGCGCCACCAACCCCAACCAGCGGTTCGTGGTGGACCGCGGCTTCATCGAGGTCCGCGACACGCTCTGAGGCCGTCCGTTTGTAGGGTGAACGTCCCCGTACACCGCAGCAGAACGGAGTCCCCGAGTGTCCGACGAGCACGAGGACGAGGGCGAGCACGAGGACGAGTCGCCCTGGATCGTCGCGGCGTGCCCGGTCACGCCCGAACTGGCCGCCCGGATCGCCGGGATGGCGGAGCTCGACTGGGAGGACCCGGAGATCACCGAGAAGGCCATGGTGGACGCCGGCTGGCGCTCCACCGGCGACTACCTCGGCGACCTCAACGAGAAGGCGTACACGCCCGCCGGGCACCTGGTGTACGGGGACGACCGCCTCGCCATGCCGTTCGCGTACGAGTACTGGATCCACCCCGACGGGGCGTGGACGGAGGACTTCTGGGCGGAGCAGCCCGGCTGGCGGAGCGTCGTCGACCCGCCGGCCGGGGCCTTCGACGCCCGACTGGACGCCGTGGCCGGCCACTTCACGGAACTGCTCGGCCCGCCCGACCACGACGTCACGCACGAGGGGCACCGCTGGCGGTACCGGATCTGGCGCCGGGGAGGCAACGTCCTGGTCGTCGCGCCGGGGCTCGACGGCTTCTCGTACTCGCAGTTCGAGCACGCCTACGTCCAGATCCGCCCGCTACCCGCAGACGCGCCGCTGCCACCCACCGACGAGTTGCCCGACTTCCTCACCTGGTGAGCACCGGCCGCACCGCTGCCCCGCGAACCCGACCGGCCGCCCGCACATCCCGTCCCGCCCGGGGCACTCGTGCCGGCGCGGCCCGTCGGCTGCCACGCGTGGCGCCGGAACGGTCGGCATCGCCGCGACACGTGCTGCCGGAACGGTCGGCACCGCCGCGATCCGTGCCGCGAGGATCGCCCCCACGCTGCGGGTGACCCGTTCCGGCAAAGGGGCGGACAGGATCCCGGTCAACGCCTCGTGCGTCCAGCCACCCGCGAGCAACCCCTCCACCCGCGCGGCCTGATCGGACAGCGGCTTCCCCGCCAGCGCCATCCGGGGCTCCCGGCGCCCGAGGTCGAGCAGCAGCGACATCCCGGCCGTCACCTTCTCGGGGGGACGGACGGAAGGTCGTTCTGCTTCCTTGACCTTGGCTTCCTTGGACGGGCTTCCCGCCTTCCCGCCGCCCACCGCCCCGGTTCCGGGCACCCCGGCGGCCGGAGGTGCGGGAAGCGGCGGCGGAATCGTGTGAACCGCCTTCCCCACCACCGGCTCCTCATGAACGGACACCACCGTCCGGACCTGCCCCGTCACCGGATCGCGGTGCGTCCGCCGCACGTAGTGCCCCGCCGCCTCCAACTCGCGCAGCGCCCGCGCCACCGTCGTCCGACCCTCCACACTCTTCGCCGCGAGGGTGCGGACGTCTTCGCGGGCGCCGTCCGGCAGGCTGAGCAGGTAGCCCAGGAGGCCGCGCGCCGCCCAACTCAGCGAGTGCTTGCGGATGACGTGGCCGTTGTCGAGGATCGTGTACCCGGGGGCATGCCGGGGGATACGATGAATCTGCATTAGGGAGGCTCCTGGCTCCTGGTGCCATTCCCCGGGGTGTTGGCGCACCGCCGGGGCTTTCTCATTGCGCAGTGTTCACCCTAGCGGCCTGACGCGACGTCAAACCTTGACTCCCATCACCCATTCGGGGGGCGCACGCTCACCCCACCCCGCGCGCACCACCCCGCTCACCCTCCGAACACGACGCCCAGGTGGCTGCGGCACACTGAGTTCCGGAAGCCTCGACGGGCAGCGGGGCGTCATGCAGCACGCCGAACGGCATCTTCGCTCCAGAGAGGCCCCGAAGGACTCCGGGCGCCCTGAAGGGGCATCCGAGCGGCTGCCGCCTCAGAGTCGGCGGGGCGTCCGGGCAAGGCCCTGCCCAAAACCGCAATTCTGTGGTGTCCTGAAAGTAGTCGAATATGGCTCTGGAAGATCCGAGATCCTGGCTCGACACAAAACAGTTCCGACGCACAGCCATGGTGACTCCATGGAGTCAGAATCCTTGAACCGGGCGAGCGTTACGCACTGTGCGTGATGGAGCCGACAGCATGGGCAGACACCTGAGGGATTAGGGCCATGCGTCCGAAGAACAGTGGAAGAATCTATCTCATGCTGGCAGCAGCAGTGACGATTGCGACTGCCACGATCTCCGCCGGATCGGCATCGGCACAGTCAGTCCCGGCGGCGCCGTCGAACCTCAGGGTTACTCCGACGGCAAACAACACGTTTCTCCTCACATGGCAGGACAATTCGAATAACGAAACCGGATTCGAGATCACCGACGGAATCTCGTTCCGCCTTGCCGGCGCAAACGCGACAGCGGACAACTGGCACGTGACTCCGGCTACGTACAAGTGCTTCCGGGTTCGCGCGTACAACGCTGCGGGCGCCTCGGCGTGGTACCCGAGTGCCGCACCGTATTACGTCTGCGGAACGACTCCTTCATAACCCACTGAATGCCGCGTTTCCGAATGTCCGAAGTCACCGATTCGGGTGGCACAAGAGCACGCCCTTCAGCGCGCCCCGGGCCTGCGAGCCCGGGGCGCGCTCCCGGAGTACCCCGTCAGCCGACCACGCGGTCCGGCCGGTCCAACCACACCCGACCCGCTTGCACCCGGTCATTCCCTCCCCGGGCGGGGGCAACTGCGCGAAGGCCATCATCGACCGGCAACAGGACGTTGCGAGGGTCAGAGCCGGCCCTTGGCCTCGTCGCCGGCGGGGTAGGGGTCCATGACCGCGACGTCGAGGGGCTCGGCGAGCGCGTCGGTGATGGCGGCGGCGATGGCGACCAGGGTGTCGCCCGCGCTGTGGGCGTCCAGGGCGGCCTGGTCGGCCCACTTCTCGACCACGGTGACGCGGTCGGGGCCGGCGTGGACGGCGTAGAGCTCGCAGCCGTCCTCGGCGTGGACGGCGGGGGTGTGCTTCTCGAACGCGGCGAGGACTTCGTCGCGTCGTCCGGGCTTGGTCCTGATCGTGGCGATGACAACGGGCATGTGAATCTCCAATGGTGTCGAATGATCATGTTATTGGTAGTGATCCACGGGAGGTCCGGCCGAACGGCGGGAATCACCCCGATCGTCAGTCAGGGAGGCACAGTTGAGCGAGATCGTCCTCATGTCCGACCCGAAGGTGTCCGCCGTCGCGGTCCGGGAGTGCGGCGAACGACTCCTGGACGTGCGGGGCGGCAGCGGCCTGCTCGTCGACGAGCGCAAGCAGGACGGCACCGGCGCGTTCACGCACCTGCGGGCCGCCGTCCTCGACCGGCTGCTCGACGCCCAGTCGCGGTTGCCGGACGGACTGCGGCTGCTGTTCGTGGAGGGCTACCGGCCGCCGGAGCTCCAGAGCCGCTACTTCGACGAGTACGCCACCGAGTTGCGGGCCGCGAACCCCGGCTGGCCGGACGCCCGGGTCAGGTCGGCGGCCAGCCGCTACGTGTCGCCGCCGGAGATAGCACCGCACAGCGCGGGCGCCGCCGTCGACCTCACCCTCGTCGACGCCGACGGCCACGAACTCGACCTCGGCACCAGGGTCAACGCCAGCCCGGAGGAGAGCGCCGGGGCCTGCTACACCGACGCCGACGGCATCGACCCGCAGGCCCGGGCCAACCGGCGCCTGCTCAGCGCGGTCCTGACCGGCGCCGGGCTGGTCAACTACCCCACCGAGTGGTGGCACTGGTCGTACGGGGACCGCTACTGGGCACTGGCCACGGGAGCGCCGTCCGCCCTGTACGGCTCCCGACGCCTGTAGAACCCGCAGGCCTTCAGGTCTCAGGCCCTCCGGTCCTCCGGTCCTCCGCCTCGAAGCGCAGGACCGGAGGGCCCTGCGCCCGATGCCCGACCGACCGTCACCGGCCTACCGTGCTCGGCATGGAGATTCCCGAGCACCACAGGCAGGCCGTCATCCCGCACATCGTCGTCGACGGCGCCGCCGCCGCCATCGACTTCTACGGTGCCGCGTTCGACGCCTCCGAGCTGTTCCGGCTCGACGGCGAGGGCGGCCGGATCGTGCACGCCGAGATCCAGGTGCACGGCGCGACGCTCATGCTCGGGGACGCCGAGGCGCCGTTCGCGCCGCCCGGCACCGGCGTGCCGTCCGTCATCCTGCACGTGTACGTCCCCGACGTGGACGCGCTGACGGAGCAGGCGGTGGCCGCGGGCGCCGAACTCCTCTCCCCGCCGGCCGACATGCCGTACGGCGCCCGGCAGTCGATGCTCCGCGACCCGTTCGGGCACGTGTGGATCCTCCTCACGCCGTCGGCCTGAGCCGGCGGGGCAAGGAGTCAGCCACCCGTCCCCGTGCGGGCGCCGTACTTGCCGCCGCGGGAGGCGAGCTCCTTGATCACGACCCCGGTGCGGCCGCTGACGTGCGCCCGCCGGAGGGTGTCGTCGCGACGGGTGAACTGGCCGACGGCGTTGTCGCGGCCGAGGGTGACGGCGCGGGCGATGTAGCGCGGGGTGTACGGCACGGGGGCGCGGCCGGCGATCAGGCGCGCCACGTTGTCGACGGCGTGGGCGGCCTGCGGGCCGGCGAGGGCGCAGGCGAAGCGGGCGCCGGGGACGGCGGCGCAGTCGCCGACGGCGAAGATCCGTTCGTCGTCGACACTGCGCAGCGACGCCTCCACGACCGCGCGCCCGTCCCCGTCGACGGTGAGGCCGCTGCGGGTCGCGAGGTCGGGGACGCCGGACACGATCGCCCACAGGGTGAGGTCGGAGAGCAGCGACAGGCCCGACCGCAGGTGCACGGCACCGTCGCCGACCTCCGTCGCACTGTCGTCCACGATCTCGACCCGCAGCCGCTCCAGCCCGGCCCGGACCTTCTCGTTCGCCCGGTCGGTGAAGGTGTCGCCGACCGCCGGCCCGACGATCCGCACCTTCAGGTCCGGCCTCGCCCAGGCCACCTCGGCGGCCGTCTCGATCCCCGTGGCACCACCGCCGACCACCGTCACCGTGCGGCCGGCCGCCAGCGCGGCGAGCGCGACACGGGCCCGCTCCGCGCCCTCCCAGGTACCCACCGGGACGGTGCCCGGCAGCGGCCGCACCGTGCTGCCGACGGCGAGGAACGCCCAGTCGAAGTCGAGGCGCGTGCCGCCGTCGAGGACGACGCAGCCGTCGCCGATCCGGTCGACGGCGCCGACCTTCAGCACGGCCCCGTTGCGCAGCATCGACGCGATGGGCGTCGCGGCGACGGCCGTCCCGGCGACCTGCTGGTGCAGCCGTACGCGTTCCACGAAGTCGGGGCGGGGGTTGACCACCGTCACCTCGGCGGCTTCTTTCACCTTCCTGGCGACCCGGTTGGCCGCGAGCATCCCCGCGTACCCGGCGCCCACCACGACGACCTTCATCTCGGGAATCGTCCTCATCTCGGCCTCCTGCCGTGTGCTCGTCGGCATGGAGATGCCGACGGGCCGGGAGCCGTGACACCTGGCCGGCGTGGCGCAGGTCACACGGCGTGCCGTGTCACGGACCGGCGGGGTCCGGCGTCCTGTGGGAGGCGCAGCCGAACCAGAGGCACCCGCGGCACCGAGGCACCAGAGGGAGAGACCATGAACAGCGAGGACGGCCGCCGTCCCGATCCGGCCACCGAGGCGTTCGTCGCCCACCGCAACCTGCTGTTCACCGTCGCCTACGAGATGCTCGGCTCGGCGGTGGACGCGGAGGACGTCCTGCAGGAGACCTGGCTGCGCTGGGCGGGCGTCGACCTCGACACCGTCCGCGACCACCGCGCGTACCTGGTCCGGATCACCACCCGGCAGGCGCTCGGACGGCTGCGCACGCTCGGCCGGCGCAAGGAGTCGTACGTCGGCCCGTGGCTGCCCGAGCCGCTGCTCACCTCGCCCGACGTGGCCGACCAGGTCGAACTGGCCGACAGCATCTCGATGGCGATGATGATGGTCCTGGAGACGCTGACACCGACCGAGCGGGCGGTGTTCGTGCTGCGCGAGGTGTTCGCCCTCGGCTACGACGAGATCTCGGAGGCCGTCGGAAAGACGCCGGCCACGGTCCGCCAGATCGCCCACCGGGCGCGGGCGCACGTGGCAGCACGCCGTCCGCGCGGCAACGTCTCGGCGGACCAGGCACGGGCCGCGATCGCGGCCTTCCAGCGGGCGGTCGAGACGGGCGACCTCCAGAACCTCCTCGACCTCCTCGCACCGGACGTCGTCCACATGAGCGACGGCGGCGGCATCAAGACGGCCATGCCGCGGCCCACCGTCGGGGCCGAGCAGGTGGCCCGGCTGCTCGCCAGGGGCGTGGCGCTGTGGGGCCCGGTGGCGACGGCCGAGTCGACCCAGGTCAACGGGCACCCGGCGCTGATCCTGCGGGTCGACGGGGAGATCGACCTGGTGGTGGCCATGCGGCTCGACGAGGGGCGGATCACCGGCATCTACGCGGTGCGGAACCCGGAGAAGCTGACGCACATGGAACGGGAAACGGCGGTGAGCCTCTGATTCTCGGGGGCTCGGGGACTCCGGCCCTGCGGGCCCCCGGGCCACCGACTCACCGGGCGCGGCTGCGCAGCACCGCGAGCGCCGCCGCCCCGCACGCCAGCGCCGGAAGCAGCATCGCCACCGCGACCGCGCCACCCCCGCCGACGGCGGCGCCCCCGCCGACGAACGCGCCCGTCACCGCCACGCCCAGCGTCGCACCGACCTGCCGGACGGCGTTGAGCAGGCCGCCCGCCGCACCCGCACGGCCCTCCGGCGCGGTCGTGACGACGGCGGTGACCAGCGCGGGCAGCGCGAAGGAGACCCCGAAGCCCGCCAGCAGCAGCCCCACGGCCAGCAGCGGGTACGGCGTGCCGAGCGACACCGCCAACGCGAGGACCGCGCAGCCCGCCGTCAGCAGTGCCAGCCCGCCCAGCACCGGCCGCCACGGGCCGACCCTGGCGACGATCCGCCCGGTGAGCAGCGGGTTGAAGCCCGGGGGCAGCGTCATCGGCAGGAACGCCACCCCGGCCAGCGTCGGGGACAGCCGCAGCTCCTGCTGCAGCAGCAGCGGCAGTACGAACAGCACGCCCAGCAGGGCGAAGTTGACCACGCCGCCCGCCAGCAGCACCGCCCCCGTGCCTTGGGCCCGCAGCACGTCCGTCGGGAGGACGGGCGCCGGGCTGCGCCGCTCGCGCCGTACGAAGGCCACCAGGGCCACTGCCGCAGCCGCCCCGGACCACGCCGCGTGCGACCACCCGGAGTCGCCGAGCGCGATCAGCGCGTCCGTGAACAGCGCGAGCGTCGCGCAGGCGGCCAGCTGGGCCGGCCAGTCGATGCGCCGTTCGCCGCGCGGGCAGTGCACGGCCCGTCCGGCCACCAGGGCCAGCACCAGCACCGCCAGCGGGACGTTCACCAGGAACACCGCCCGCCACCCGGCGAGGTCGACCAGCGCACCGCCGACCATCGGCCCGAAGGCCATCGCGCAGCCGCTGACCGCCGCCCACACGGCGACGGCGCGCGCCCGCTCCGCCGGCTCCGGGTGGAGACGGGTGATCAGCGCCATGCTCGCCGGGACGCAGGCCGCCGCCGCGACGCCCAGCAGGGCGCGCAGCAGCACCAGCGTCGGGATGTCCGGCGCGCAGGCGCTGAGCAGCGAGCCCGCACCGAAGGCGGCGATGCCGAAGCGGAAGGCCCGGTGGGCGCCGTAGCGGTCGGCGGCCGCCCCGGCCGACAGCAGCAGCGCCCCGAAGGCGACGCTGTAGCCGGTGACGGCCCACTGCAGTCCGGCGGTCGAACTGCCCAGCGAGGCAGCCAGATCGGGTTCTGCGACGGAGAGCACGGTGGTGTCGAGCAGCACCATGAAGTAGCCGAGGGCGATGCCGAGCAGGGCGCGCGAGCGGGCCGCCGTGGCCGGCGTCGCGGGCACGGCCGGTGTCGCAAGCGCGGCCGGTGTCGCAGGGGCGACGGGAGGGACGGGGGAGGTCATCGGGGTTCTCCTGATCGACGAGCGGAAGCGCCCCCACCCTGGCCGCGCCACCCCCGTCCGTTCGACCGCCGGAACCGCATGCGGCGTTCGGATTTCCCGAACGCCCCGGTGCGACTCCGCGCACGCCGCGGTACAACTCCGCACACCCACCCGTACGCTGTCCCGCAGCACCGGGAGCAAGGCGTCCGGAAGCCGGGGAGTCCAGGGGAAACCAGTGGAACTACGTCAGTTGCGCGTCTTCGAGGCCGTCGTCGCCCACCGCACCGTCACCGGCGCGGCCGTCGCGCTCGGGCTCGCCCCGTCCTCCGTCTCGGAGCAGATCCGCACGCTGGAGCGGAGTCTGGACACCGAGTTGTTCGAACGGGCACCGCGCGGCATGACCCTCACGTCGGCCGGGGAGCGGCTGCTGCCGTGGTCCCGGAGGCTGCTGGACCAGGCCGAACAGGCGCGGCGGGAGGTGGTCGCCGCTCGCGCCCGGCTGCGGCTCGGCGCGCTGGAGACCATCGCGGCCACCCACGTGCCCGCCGTCCTGGCCCGGCTCGCCGAGCGCCGGCCCGACCTGGAGATATCCCTGCACACCGACACCGCCCGGGACGGCCTGCTCGGCGGGGTCGCGGCCGGGGCGCTGGAGGCGGCACTGATCCTGGACACCGCCGGGCCGCTCGGCGAACTCGGCTTCTACCTGCCGCCGGCACCGCTCGACCACGTCGACCTGCAGGACGTCCCGCTGGCCCTGGTCGCCGCCCCCACCGACCCGCTCGCCGACGCCACCGCCCTCACCCGCGAGAGCCTGCGCGGCCGGCGCCTCCTGGTCAACACCCCCGCCTGCTCCTTCCACCTGGCCGGCGAGCGACTGCTCGGCCAGGACCTCGACCGCGTCCGCACCGGCGGCGTCGCCGTCACCCGTGCCTGCGCCGAACAGGGCCTCGGCATCGCGCTGCTGCCCGAGTTCGCCGTTCACGACCAGCTCGCCGCCGGCACCCTGGTGCGCCTCCCGCTCGATCCCCCGCCGCTGCACCTGCGCCTCGTCTGGCGGGCCGACCGCGAGACCGTACCCGGCCTGCGCGAGGTCCTGTACGCAGTCTCGGCATGAGCCCGCGGCGCCATGAGCCCGCCTCATGGGCGCGCAACGCCATGAATCTGCGTCATGAGCCCGCGTCGCCATGAGCCTGTGTCATGGGCCCGCGTCGCCATGAGTCTGCCTCATGAGCCCGCGTCGCCATGAGCCCGCGTCATGAGCCTGCCCGCCCTGATCGCGCCCTCAGCCTGAGCCGTCCCCTCCCTCAGGCCGGGGCGTCGGCGAGCCAGTTGCCGTGGAAACCGAACGGCACCCGGGCCGGGAGGTGCACGGTGGCGACCGGCGGGGCGGCGAGGTCGTCGGCGTCCAGGACGACGAGGTCACTGCGGTCGGTGCGGGCGTCATGAACGTACGTCATGAGCCATCCGGGTGAACCGGCTGAACCGGCGCCCGGGCCGACCGGCGTTCCCGTCCCCGCCGGGACGAACACGGCCTCGCCCGGGGTGCGGCCGGGGCCGAACTCGTGCGCGGTCGAGGCGCCGGTGCGCAGGTCGTAGCGGACCAGTGCGTCGCCGCAGGTCACGTGGCCGAAGTCGGCGCGGTGGCCGACGAGCCGGTCGTCGATCCGGGGGAACTCCCCGGGGCGGTCGTCGCACTGCTCCTCGGTGACCGTGCCGGTGCGCGGGTCGACCGTCCACTTCCACAGGACGGCCTGCCGGGCGCCGTCCACCGCGCCGTCCGCGGTCCGCCGCCACAGCTCGGGGTAGCGCATGGCGTGCACCACCACCGTCCCGTCGGGCGCGTCGTGGGCGTTGAGGACGTGGAACACGTAGCAGGGGTCGAGGTCGAACCAGCGCACCGGCTCGTACGGGTCGTCCCGGCGCAGCAGGCCGAGCCGGGCGCCGTAGCCGTCGTCCCAGCGGTAGGGCATGGTGCGGCCGACCAGGCCGAGGTCGAAGACCACCGGCAGGTCCAGCAGGACGACGTGCCCGGTGGTGAGGGCGAAGTCGTGCATCATCGTCGGCCCGGGCACCTCGATCGGCCGGCTGATCACCAACTCGCCGTCGGCGTCGGCCCGGTGGTAGGTGAGGTAGGGCTCCTCGACGGCGGCGCAGCCGAAGAAGTGCAGCTCGCCGGTGTCGGGGCAGGCCTTGGGGTGGGCGGTCATCGCGGTGCGCAGCCGTCCGCCGAAGTCGTACGGGCCGACGGTGTCCAGGCCCCCGGTCAGTTCGTAGGGCAGGGCCGTCTCGACGAGGGCGAGGGTGCGGCCGGCGTGCCGGACGACGTGGGTGTTGGCCGGTCCGGCGGTGAGGTCGCGGCGGCCGGACTCGTCGTAGGGGCGGGCGCCCTCGGTGAGGCTGGTGGTGCGGACCCAGCGGTTGCGGTACGAGACGGCCCGCCCGTCCTCCAGGCGGACGCCGTGGACCATGCCGTCTCCGAAGAACCAGTGACCGGAGGCGGCGTCGGCCGGGTTGGGGCCGTTGCGCAGGTACCAGCCGGACAGCTCGGGCGGGACGCTCCCGGTGACGTCCAGGTCGTACGCCGTCAGTTCCTCGGTGACCGGCGCGTAGTTGCCCGCGAGGTGGCGCGGGGTGCTCGTGGCCCCGGGGAGGCTCGCGGTGCTCACCGGGCACCGGCCTTGGCCTGAACCGCGGCGACGTAGCGGGTGGTGAACACCATCGGGAGGGCGAACCCGGCGACCTGGACGACCGTGGCGGCCGTCGAGTGGCCCTGGCCGGCGTGGGCCATGACCGCGAGGACGGCGGCGGTGGCCACGAAGGCCGCGGCCCACACGGTGGCGATCACGGTGTTGGTGCGGACGAAGGGCTTGAGGCCCCACACCTCACGGGGCGTGGTCCGCTTGGCGATGCCCAGGGTGAAGGGCTTGCCGATGAGCAGCGAGACGGCGGCGATCAGCGCCAGGGTGCCCGAGGAGAGCGCCGCGGAGTAGTCGTGGACGGCGGAGTCGTGGTCCGCGAAGGCGACCGCCGCCAGGGCGGCGAAGTAGGCGGCCGAGCCGAGTTCGATGATCAGCGCGTCGAAGCCCGCCCCGCCCTTGCGCTGCTGGGCGATGAGCGCAACCGCCACCGCCAGGCCGGCCAGTGCGGCCCACTGCCACTGCGCGGACGGCAGGACGGCGAACACGATCCACGGAAGGAACGAGCGTACGTACGACATTGCGAAGGTCCCCCTCGACGTTCCAGTTTCGACATGTCAAAAGTAGAAGTTCCACACCCAACATGTCAACAGTGGAATGTAGGATGGTCGACATGAGCCTCCGACACGCCCTCCTCGGCCTGCTGTCCGACCGCCAGGCCAGTGGATACGACCTGCTCAAGACCTTCGACACGTCCCTGGCAACCGTCTGGCCCGCCACCCAGAGCCAGATCTACACGGAGCTGTCCAAGCTCGCCGACGCCGGACTCATCAGCGTCGCGGCGGAGGGCCCGCGCGGCCGGAAGGAGTACACGCTCGCCCCGGAGGGCCTCGCCGAACTGCGGCACTGGCTCACCGAGACCACGCCCCAGCGCAACACCCGCAGCGACATCCTGCTCAGGGTCTTCTTCCTCGGCGTCCTCACCCCCGGCCAGGCCCGCGACTACCTCACCGGCCTGGCCGACCTCTCCGCCCGCGAACACGCCGACCTCGCCGCCCTGGCCGACACCATCGACTGGGGCGAGGACGGCCTCTCCGTCCACGGCCGGATCGCCCTGGAGTACGGCCTGCGCTTCAACGCCATGCGCCGCGACTGGGCCGAATGGGCCGCCACCCAGATCAAGTGACCCCAGCCCCGACCCTTCCCGCACTACGGCGAATCGGGGCCCCGGCAGCCGGCAACCGCCCACCCCGCCACCACCGCGGGCAGTCGGAAAGCACTTCGGGCCCTCCCCCACCAGGGGAAGGGCCCGAAGGACGAACTACCGACTACCGACCACCGCCGGCAGGTACCGACTCAGGCCCCCTTGGGCCCGGCCGACTGGACGACCTCGAAGGACCACAGCGTGGAGCCGGAGGCGGCCGGCCGCTTCGGGGCCTCGCCCTCACCGCCGCCCTGGTGGGCCGACTTCATCGGGCCCTCCATCCACGCCTTGAAGTCCTCCTCGCTGCGCCAGCGGGTGTAGACCAGGTACTGCTCGGTGCCCTCGACCGGGCGGAGCAGCTCGAACCACTCGAAGCCGTCCGAGTTCTCCACCGCGCCGGCCCGCGAGGCGAAGCGCTGCTCCAGCACCTCGCGCTGCTCGGCCGGCACCGTCAGCACGTTGATCTTGACGACGGACATGCCGCTCCTTACTGGTCCGCCGGGGCCCCGCGTGCGGCCGCCGGCTCGGTCACTGCCAGCAGTCTCCTACACCTCACACCGGGCGGGCCCGCCTCCCGCCGCTCAGGCGATCCATGCCGGGAGGACGCGCTCGGCGTCGCGCGGGGCCATGGCGCAGGCGCCGTCGGGGGTGACGGCGTCGGGGTTGTAGGCGCGGGAGGGCGAGGTGGAGGCGACGACGGCGGTGAAGCCCTCGTCGGTGGTGATCCGGCGGGCCTCGTCGGCGGGGAGGACGAGGGTGTCACCGGCGGCCAACACGCCGGTTTCGCCCGCGAGTTCCACCGTGGCGGCCCCGGAGAGGAAGGTCCAGATCTGCTCGGCGTCCATGGCGTGCAGCGGACCCTGGGTGCCGGGTCGCATCTCGACCCGCCACAGCGCCAGCGACGTCGAGCCCTGGGTGGGCGAGGCGAAGGTGGTCATGACGGCGTTCGGGGTCTCGGAGCGGCGGGCGTCGGAGAGGCGGATGACGGGCATGGCGAAGGAACCCCCTAATATGGACAACGAAGTTGTCTATATGGTCAATGAGGTTGTCTATCGTGTCAAGTGAACCCGCCCCGCCCGGCTTCGAGCTGCCGCTGCGCCTGCTCCTCGCCTTCCGGACGATCATCGACGAGCTGCACGAGCGGATCGCCCGCGAGGGACATCCGGACCTCCGCCCGATGCACGGCTTCGTCTTCCAGGCGATCGGCCCACACGGCACCACCGCCGTCGAACTCGGCCGCCGCCTCGGCGTCTCCAAGCAGGCGGCGGGCAAGACCGTCGAGAACCTGGAACAGCTCGGCTACGTCGAGCGCGGCAGCGACCCGGCCGACGCCCGCCGCAAGGTGATCCGGCTCACCGACCGGGGTGTGGACTGCCTCGCCCGCTCGGCCCGGATCTTCGACGAGCTGCGCGCCGAGTGGTCCGCCACCCTCGGCGAGGAGGAGCTCCGGCGCCTGGAGGACGGCCTGCGCCGACTCGCGCCCGGCGACCCGTTCCGCCTCGACACCCCGCGCTGGTTCGGCTCGCCGTGAGCCTGCGGAAGCGCCGGATCCGGATGCGCACCGTCCACCTGGACAGCGGGCCCGGGACGCGCCCCCGCCCGGCCGCGGTCAGAACGACCGCCCCTCGCCCTGGTACGGCGGCTGCGGCCCGACCGGATCGGGCCGGTCCCGCAGGTCGGCACAGAGGGCGGAGCTGAGCCTGGTCAGCAGCTCGGCGAGGTCGGCGTACTGCTGTTCGTCCCAGTCCTCCAGCAGGTCGGCGAGTTGGGTGCGCCGGGCGGCGACCAGCCGCAGCGCGACCTCCTCGCCCGACTCGGTGAGCCGCAGCGGCAGTCCGCCGGACCGCGCGGCCAGCCCCCGGCCCTCCACCTCCCGGACGGCCGCCTCGACGACGGCGATCGGCACGATCCGCCGCTCGGCCAGTTCGGCCGGCTCGACCGAGCCGTGCTGGTGCATCTGCAGGAGCAGCCAGCTGGAGGCGGGCAGCAGGTCCAGCCCGGCGGTGGCGGTGATCCGCCGGAAGAGGTCGCGCCGGGCCTCGCGGGTGCTCAGCACGGACAGCGCGCGGGCGATCTCGTCCAGGGAGCTGCGCTCCACCGGGTTCAGCCCGATGGACTCGCTCAGGTCCGGTGCGGTGACGGTGGACCGCAGCTTCTGCTCGCGCAGGAAGAGCGACAGCACGAAGGCGACCGCCGCGACGGGCACCGCGTACAGGAAGACGCGGGTGATCGACTCGGCGTACGCGTGGTAGACCGCCGCCTGGGCGTCGGCGGGCAGCCGGGGGATGACCCTGGGGTCGGTGGTGACCGCCTCGGGCCGGAAGCCGGGTGGCAGCGGCACCCCCGCCAGGGCGTCGGCGAGGCGGTCCCGCAGCCCGCTGGCGAAGACCGTCCCGAAGACGGAGACGCCGAAGGAGGCCCCGATGGAGCGGAAGAAGGTCGCGCCCGCGGTGGCCACGCCGAGGTCCTCGTAGCCGACCGAGTTCTGCACGATCAGCACCAGGACCTGCATCACCAGGCCCAGCCCGAGGCCGAAGACCAGGAAGTAGAAGCTCGTCTCGGCGGTGCTGCTGTGCTCGTCGAGCCGGGAGAGCAGCAGCAGCCCGACGGTCGTGACGGCAGTTCCGGCGATCGGGAACGCCCGGTAGTGGCCGGTGCGGGCGACGACCTGGCCGGAGCCGATCGAGGTGACCAGCATGCCCAGGACCATCGGCAGCATGTGGATGCCGGACATGGTGGGCGAGACCTGCATGACCACCTGCAGGTACGTCGGCAGGTAGGTGAGCGCGCCGAACATCGCGAAGCCGACCACGAAGGAGATCACCGCGACCAGGCTGAAGGTCCACGAGCGGAACAGCCGCAGCGGCAGGACCGGTTCCACCGCCGTCCGCTCGACCTCGACGAAAGCGACCAGCAGCACCAGCCCGAGCACGCCGAGGCCGACGATCCGCCAGGAGCTCCAGGCCCAGGTGGTGCCGCCGAGCGAGGTCATCAGCACCAGGCAGGTGGCGACGGCGGCGATCAGGGCGGTGCCGAGGTAGTCGATCCGGTGCTCGCGCCGCACCTCCCGCCCGTGCAGCACCGCGGCGATCACCACCAGGGCGACGACGCCGATCGGCAGATTGACGTAGAAGACCCAGCGCCAGCTGAGGTGGTCGACGAACAGTCCGCCGAGCAGCGGCCCGAGCACGCTGGTGACGCCGAACACGGCACCGAACAGGCCCTGGTAGCGGCCGCGGTCCCGGGGTGGGACGAGGTCGCCGACGATCGCCTGGGAGAGCACCATCAGCCCGCCGCCGCCCAGCCCCTGCAGCGCCCGGAAGGCGATCAGCTCGCCCATGTCCTGCGCGATCCCGCACAGGACCGAACCGAGCAGGAAGATCACGATGGAGGCCTGGAAGAAGCGCTTCCGGCCGTACATGTCGCCGAGCTTGCCCCAGAGCGGGGTCGCGGCGGTGGCGGCCAGCATGTAGGCGGTGACCACCCAGGAGAGGTGGTCGAGGCCGCCGAGGTCGCTGACGATGGTGGGCAGCGCCGTGGAGACGATGGTCTGGTCGAGGGCGGCGAGGAGCATCGCCAGCAGCAGCGCGCCGATCGGCACCCAGAGGTTGGGGACGGCGGCCGTCGGCGGGCCGGGCTCGCCCACCGGGCTCCGGTCGGACGCGGCGGGCGGATCCGTCATGGCGTCTCCGTGGGCATGGCGTCTCCGTGGGGTCGCGGGCCCCGGCTGGCAGCCCGTGCGGATGATCACTCCCAGCTCACCATGCTGGCAGATTCGCCCCGTTTTGCTCCTCCGGATTGAGCCGAACGTAAGCACCGGGGACGTCCACGGCGCCCGGGGCGTTCCCCGGAGGCGCTCTCCGGGGCGGTCTCGGGGCGGTGTCGGAGCGGTCTCGGGACGTTCTCGGAGGGGCCAACCGGCACCAACCGGCACAACACCCCCGCGGCGGGTCGGACGCCCCTGTCCACCCTCCGGGCAGTCCTGCATAATCAGGCGCGATCGTGCGCCCGGGCCCCGCCCGGACGCCACCGGAACCGCACACGAGTACGACCCGAAACCGAGGAGGACCGGCCGATGCCGGACCAGCACTGCCCGACGTGCGGCACCGCACGCTCAGCCGGGTGCGGCTGTGTCCCGGACCCGAGCCTCACCGAGACCGCCGTCCTCCCCCACATCGAGGGCCCGCCGCTGGTCCGCCCGTACGTCCCGCAGACCGCCGACCAGGTGGCCGAGGAGGCCCCGGCGCACGCCCCGACCGTGGACCCGTTCGCGACCACCGTGCTGCCGCCCACCGCACCGGGGCAGCCGTTCGCTCCGGGCAGGCTGGTCACCGCGCCGCTCGGGCCGGACGCGGACGCCTACGCGACCACGGTGCTGCCGCCGGTCCACGCCGGGCAGCCCCCGCTCCGCCCGGACGCCGACGCCTACGCGACCACGGTGCTGCCCCCGGTGCCGGCCCCCGGGCCGGGCGCGTACGCGGCCGGGCCGCCGCAGGCCCCCGGACAGCACGCCGGCGGGCACGGCAACGGGTACGAAAACGGGTACGGCGGCAACGGGTACGGGGCCGGACACGAGGCCGAGTACGGGGCCGGGCAAGAGATCGGCCTGTTCCCCTTCGACAACGCCCCCGCCGGGCCCGACGCGCCGGACACCGGCGGACGGGCCGCACGCCGGGCGGCCGACCAGGCCGCCCGGAACCCGCTGACCGAGCGCAAGGGGCTGCTCGTCGGCGTCGGCGCCACGCTGGTGGCGCTCACCATCGGCGTCGCGTACGCCGTGACGCCCTCCTCCGAGCCGGACGCCAAGCAGGCGAAGCCGCTGCCGACCACCACCCTGGCGCCCGCGCCGGTGGACCCGGCTCCCTCGGCGGTCCCCACCGCGACCACGCCGGCGCCGACCAGTGAGGCGCCGAGCCCGTCGGCGACGCCCAGCCGCAAGCCGACGCCGACGAAGACGGCCACTCCGACGCCGACCCCCACCCCGACGCCGACGCCCACCCCGACCCCCACGCCGACCCCCACCCCGACGCCGACCCCCACCCCGACCCCCACGCCCACCCCGCGGGTGCTGCAGGTCGGGATGGTCGGGCCCGACGTCCGGGACATGCAGCAGCGCCTCTACGTCGCCGAATGCGGATTCGTCGACAAGTCGATCATCTCCGGCACCTTCGACGACTGGACCAAATCGGTGCTCAGCAGCTACCAGCGCGAGAACCGGATCAAGGGCGAGAACGGCTTCTACGGTCCCAAGACCCAGGCCGTCCTCTCCGCCGACCCGGGCTGCTGACCCCCGGACACCCGAAACGGGCGGCGCCCCCCCCGCGGCGGGCGCCGGCCCGTCGCCCGGCCCCGGACCGCGAGCCGGGGTCGCC